>CAMHUJ010000022.1 GCA_946188175.1 uncultured Ruminococcus sp. | reverse complement strand
GGTCGCCGCAGCCATGCTGCTGTTGACGGCGGTCCCGGCAAACGCAGAACCGAATCAGAAAACCGACGACGATATTGTCATGCTTTACACCGATACGCGCAGCAAAAAGCGGAACGCGGAAAGCCCGCTCTGCGCGGTCATCAATCAGGTGCGCGCGGAACAGGACATCGCGCCGCTGACGCAGACCGATGCGCTCATGGAGCAGGCCGCTGCACGCGCGGAAAAGCTTTCCGGCAATCAGGGCGGCGCGGACGTCGCCGTGCTGGAGGTGTCTCCGGCCTGTGAGACCGTCATCCGCGGCAGCGCCGATATCAATACGGCGATCTGTTCGATGCTCATCAGCGAGCAGCAGAAGAAGCCGCTTCTGTGTGAAGCGTACACGCAGTTCGGCTATGCCTGCACCGAGGACAACCGTCTCTGGGTCTTTCTGTTTACGGCATAATACAGTTCCGTCAGGATTCGCCCTGCTTCAGAATAAGTTATTGTTCAATTCGACAAAATTTCAGAATCGTCTTGACTTTTGCACCTGTATGCGTTATAATGTATAAGTCGCTTGCGGTATTGCAAGTGCAAATGGCTGCGTAGCTCAGCTGGCTAGAGCAATCGGTTCATACCCGATCGGTCACTGGTTCAAATCCTGTCGCAGCCACCAAACGGCCCGTTGGTCAAGCGGCTAAGACGACGCCCTTTCACGGCGTAATCATGGGTTCGATTCCCGTACGGGTCATACGAGGGAGATGCTTCCGGATGATTTCATCCGGAAGTTTCTTTTTTACCGGAGACAGTCCGCAATCCGGCAACGGAAGCAAATTCCGGCTGCCGGAGATACGCCCCGAACAGCAAGAAAAAGCAGTCCGCCTGCCTGTCACTGCACAGGAAGCGGACTGTTTTGTTTATACGAATTTTTCAACGGCAATCACGAGATTGCCTTTTTTCGTTCTGCCGGTGATGCCTGCATAGCGGAATTTGCCGCAGCCGCGGACGGAGACCTTCTCCCCTTCCTTGAGCATATGGCTGTTATTTTCGAGCAATGCGCCGTCGAGAAAGACCTTGCCGCTGCGGAACAGCAGATTACAGTCGCCGCGCGAAATATGATACACCTTTGCGATGACGCCGTCGATGCGCTCGGATGCTGCCTGTATGCTGACCGGCTCGGTTTTCGTACCGGTGCCCTCGGGCAGTGTCTCCGCCGGTTCGCATTTCACGCTGGTATGCCGGATGCGGTCGATATTGCGGCAGATATACTCCGACATCGGCGCATGACAGAACACATACGCCGACTTCTCCTGCACGAGAATATCGCCGATCTCACTGCGTTCAATGCCGAGATGCATCAGTGTGCCGAGGAAATCGCGGTGCGTCAGTTGATCCGCAAATTTCTCCTGCAAGGGCGCAATCCGGACGCAGACAAGCGGAAACGGCTCCTCATAGCCGAGCTGCTCCGGATCACCGAACCGCAGCATCACGCGCTCCGCATTCTCATAGCCGCCCGAAACCGTCACGCCGCAGTGCGGCAGCTGACTGCGCAGTGTGCAGAATTCCGCATATTCGGCTTCGGTCAGAAAGCCGGTAAAGGTAAAGCGTCCGGTCCGGTCGGATTGCTCCGCCAGATCAAGCAGACGCCTGCGAAAAAAATCCTCCATAAAATTCTCCTTCCGGTATATACGAAAAAGAGGCGTCCGCAGAACGGGCACCTCTTTGCGATTTATGATCTTCTGCTTCGGGAGCCGCCTCTGCGCTCGCTGCCGCGCTTGAGGTCACAGATTTTCTCCTCACTCGCCTGCTTGAAGTGCAGCAGCTTATCCTCAAAGCTCATTTCGGACTGCGGAATCACCGGCTTCGGCTCATAGACGCGCGGACGCGGCGCCTCCTTCCGTTTCGGGCGCTGCTCCTGCTGCTTCGGCATCTGCTCAGCGGGCTTCGGCTCCGCCGCCTGCCGCAGCGAAAAGCTGATCTTGCCCTGCGGATTCACGCCGATCATCTTCACCTGCACGGTATCCGATTCATGCAGAAATTCATGGATATCGCGCACAAAGGTATCTGCGATCTCGGAGATATGCACCATTCCGGTGACGCGCTCCGACTCCGACGGATGCACCTCGACAAATGCGCCGAACTGTGTAATACCGGTCACGGTTCCTTCATAGACCTGTCCGATTTCAAGCTGCATATAAACCCTTTCTGCCGTTTGCGCGGTTAGTTTCTGGAAGTATCATAAAAACGGCGCTCATTCGGATAGGCATAATTGAGATCCTCAATCGCAGCCTTCTCCATATAGCCGTCGAGATCGTCTGCATCGACGAATTTTTCCAGCTCCAAATATTCATCGCGCGCCTGTTCGATCGCCGATTCCAGCTCTGCCTTCTCCTGCCGCTTCTGATTGAGCGTTGCCTGCGTCGATACAAATGAGATCACGCATGCAATCAGCAGAATCACCGCAACCAGCCGGAACACGATCCACTCAAAGACGGCACGCCTGCGCTTTTTTGCATGTTCGCGGCGTGAACCAATATTTCGCTCCATTGTTTCCTTACTCCGTTCTGATAACTCCGTTTTTCTGTTTCCGATACGGATACAGATTTATTATACCGCAAAGCGGCGAATCCGTCAAGGTTTTTTGCAAAATTTTTCCCGAAGTCTGCGCAGTCCGCCGCTGCACCGCCGGAGCAGACGCAGCATCCTCTGCCGGAAGCGGCGCAGCCGGTACAGCATCCTTGCCGTCACGCGTCCTGCCGTCAGCAGCCAGATCAGCAGTCCGAGCCCCAGACCGATCATATGCTGCCAGCACAGCGCACCGCCGCAGAAGGACCATGCATCGACCTGCAAGACAAAGCAGCATGCAAACGAAAAGAGCGCATCCTCGAGGAAAACCGCAATCCTCCCGTGCGGCAGCAGCGCACGGAGCATCCGCAGCAGATCGAACAATACGCCGCAGCCGAGCCCCAGCAGCAGCGTCCGCAGCAGATGCAGCAGCTCCTCCTGTACCGTCAGATGTGTCTCCATTACCGCAGCAGCCTCCCGAAAAAGCCCTGCGGCGCATTGCGGTCACGGTCGCCGTAGCGCAGCGCCTGCACCTCTCCCGTCACGGTCACATCGCCGGTCTCCAGACTCATCTGCTCCAGATGCAGTCCGCGCCCGAGAATCACAAGCTCCCCGAGCTTTGTATAGAGCAGCACGGTGCGGTCATCAAAGCTGTCCACTGCCGTCACGCCCGAAAGCATGAGCTTTTCGCGGTTTTCCAGCACGGCGCTGTGCAGATTCTGCTGTTCCGCTTCCTCCATGCGCAATCCCCTCCCGCTTCATTCTGGGATATTCTATGCCGCAGACCGCAGAAAAAAGAACAAGCGCATCCGATTCTGCACACCGGATGCGCTTTATTTCTGTGCTGATATCATGAGCAATCCCCCCTTGCAATCAATTCTGTGCCGGATGCAGGCGATCAATCTTACTTTGCCGGCGCAGTCTGTTTATTTTTTCATAAAGTGGTAGCCGAACGATTCGCCGCCGATCGCGCCGGTCCGCTCGTTCATCGCAACGACACAGTCCGAATAATAATTGAGAATATCCTGTGCATCGGTGACCTCCAGCCGCCCGTCCTGATTGACGTCGCAGATGCTTTGCAGCCAGCAGACCTCAAACATCTTCTCATCCGGATTCAGCGACAGGCATTCATCCGAACAGAAATCCGAAAGATTCTGCTCATTCGTCAGGAATTCGGTTGCAAGCTCGAGCATCTTCTGCGCATCGACATTGTCCACGCAGCCGTCTTCGTCCGCATCGCCGAGCAGCGCCGGAATCCGGAAATAGCTGCCGGTATTGACAAGCTGATATGCCAGTTCATTCTGCTTGATATCGAGCCACTGCAAAATATCGAGCCCCTGTACGGGCAGGATTTTCTCCGGCTCAATGCCGTCATGCGGTCTGACAAAATAGGAATAGATATCACCGTCTGCCGTGATATTCTCCGTTCCGATTGTGCCCCAGGACAGAATGCCGTAATCCTTGCCGGGATCATTCTCAAAGCGGTTGACGCCCATAGACTTGCCGAGCATCGTTTCCGGACCGCGTACAAACACCGGACACTCGCTCCTTCTGCCCTTTTTCTCCACAAAATACGAGCATGGCTCATAATGCGGCAGATCAAACATCACGCGCAGACCGGTATTCGCAAAGCCCTCATTTGCCGCGATGCCGACCGTGATCTTGCAGTCGCCCTCGCGCAGCTTGACGGCGCCGTCACCCTGTCGGGATACCTTCTCGGTATAGCTGAGCGCTTCCTCAGCCGTGATCACGTCCACAACGGTATAGAGCGTATTCGGATTGCGATAGTGCGCAGTCAGTGCAGAGACGGAAGGCGGCGTCACAAAGGCTGCGGTCAGAACGGCTGCAACTGCTGTGATACGGATACAACGGCGTTTCATCGTACTCTCTCCTGAAATTTTAACAAATTGTCTAAATTTTCGTCTTGCTGTATATTACTATTATATTATATGACGAAGCAGCTGTCAAGAGAAAACAGGAAAAGTTCGTATAAAGTTCACAATTCCGCACATACTCAGAGCAAACATGCAAAGGAGATGCGGAATATGGCATATCAGAAGGTCATGATCGCGGGGCTGGACACCTCCAAGCTGACTGTCCTCAGCGAAGCGGAGAAAATGGCGCTGCTGCGTGAAATGCAGGAGACAGGCAGTCCCGAGGCACGCGAAAAGCTGATCCTCGGGAACCTGCGGCTCGTGCTCAGCGTGATGCAGCGGTTCACCGGCCGCGGCGAGGATCCCGACGACCTGTTCCAGATCGGCGTGATCGGCCTGATGAAAGCGATCAACAATTTCGATCTGTCGAAGGATGTGCGCTTCTCGACCTACTGTGTCCCGATGATCGCGGGCGAGCTGCGGCGGCATCTGCGCGATTATCATGCGGTGCGTGTCAGCCGTTCGCTGCGTGATCTGGCATACAAGGCGATGCAGACGCGCGAAAAACTGACCGGTGAGCTCGGGCATGAGCCGACGGTGCAGCAGATTGCCGATGCACTCGGCGCGGAACGCAGCGACGTCGTCACGGCAATGGAGAGCATCAGCGATCCGGTCTCGCTCTATGAACCGATCTATTCGGATTCCGGCGACCCGCTCTGCCTGATTGACCAGATCGGCGATCCGGACAGTACCGCGTCCTCATGGATGTCGGAGCTGGCGCTGCGGGATGCGCTCGCCTCGCTCAGCGACAGGGAAAAAAATATCCTCCGCCGGCGTTTCTGGCAGGGGAAAACGCAGGTGGAGGTCGCGCAGGAGATCGGTATTTCGCAGGCACAGGTTTCGCGGCTCGAAAAGGCTGCGATTGCGAAAATCAAGGAACAGCTGTAAAAAGCAAATCCCCGCGGCGCGTTCGGGCGCTTCGGGGATTTTCCTGCAGGTATCTGACAGGAAGCAGCGCTCATCCGAGCAGCACGATCTCCCTGTCGCATTCAGCGGTAATGCCTTCATCCCAGCCTTCATTCCAGTCACAGGTTACAAACTTCTCCGTCGTTTCAAACGTGCTGAGAATGTCATTCAGGTCACTGCCCTTAGCCATATGTATAATTTCTGAAAACCAAATTGATTTTTCAAGCGAGAACTGATAATCGCCGAAATCAAATATGATCCCCCGCGTCACCCATACATCATAGGTCTGCTGACCGTTTTCATACATTCTCTGATTCTCCTGCACGATACGGATTTCTTTCACGGTTTCATCGACCGGTGTTGAGAGAAAGTTCTTTTCTCCGACAATGCAGCGTCGTTCGTCAGTCAGTTCCCATACTGCAACATCTTCACCGGTACCGTAGTAATCCAATGGCTCTATCGTGCTGTAAAGATAGATCATTCCCTCATCCGTTTCGATCCCTACAACCCCGTGAGAGGAAAAGATTTTGCTCAGAAACGCATCATGCATAATTGAAACGATCTTCCTGCCGATCATCTTTCGTAGAATAGCCGTTTCATCCGGATTCAGGCGTTTGTCAATCGTAATCATCTTCGTTTTCCCTTCACAGATATAATCAGGGCAATGCAGCACACCTTCTCCGCCGCCTGACTGCCGCCCTGTCCGCTGCTTATTTCTGCATGATCTTCTGCACCGTTCCGATGATCTTCTCCGCCCACTGATCATCCGGCGTACCGATCTGAAATACGCGGAAGCCGTAATACTGCCCGTTCGCCAGCACGGATTTATCGTCATCGACATGCAGATCAATCCGGTAATGCGCCGGATATTTCGAGGGCATCGGCTCGGTATGCTCCGCCTGCACTTCCTTTTCATGGCGCGCACCGTTGACGATCTCATCAATCCGGATGCCGTAATGCCGGAACAGCGAACGGATATAAAACGGCGACCGGAACGACGTCGTATACACCCAGACTTCGCAGTGCAGCTCATGCAGGCGCTGCATCAGCGCGATTGTACCGGCGCGCAGCCGTTCCTGATAGATTTTATTCCACGGAAATTTCAGCGGCGGCTCAAGCGTAAAGCCGTCCTCTGCGGCGACGAACAGCGTATCGTCCAGATCAAAAGAAATCCGCATCGGCGTCACCTCACGGGAAGCTGACAAAATGGGTCTCGAGCTGCTCCAGATCCGGCTTGCCGTTAAAGGTCTCTGTCAGCCTTGCTTCGAGCGCGGGAAACAGCGCCGTCTTGATATCAAAGAGCAGCGTGACCTTCTCGCCGAAATCGCTGCCCGCATCAACTGTCTCAAACTCCGGCAGCAGATAGCTGACCTTGCCGTAATTGGTATAATCAATGACATAGCGGATGCGGTACGCCTCACAGAAATGCAGCAGCTTTGCGTTTTTCACCGATTCCGCCGCAGAGGATGAATAGGCTCTGGTCAGCCCCGGCGCACCGAGCAGGACGCCGCCGAAATAGCGCGTCACCACGCAGCAGACATCCTCCAGCTCCGATTTTTGCAGTACGTTCAGCACCGGTATGCCGCCCGTGCCCTGCGGTTCGCCGTCGTCGCTGTAGCGCGTCACGCCGCCCTCACGCAGACGGTACGCCCAGACATTATGACGCGCCTTGTGATGCTTTGCCTTCACCGCCTCGATGATCTGCACGCATTCCTCCGCGGTCTCTGCCGGAAAGAGCTGTGCGATAAACTCCGAGCGTTTTTCGGTGATGCTGCCCTCACAGGGCGCTTCGATCGTTGTGTATTCAATCATAAAAACTCCGTATTATCTGGAAATATATAGAAATGTAATGCATTCCTGCGTATCGGGGAACAGCAGAATGCCGCGGCTCCGGCTGCCCGACTGATACGGCTCATAGAATACGACCTTTGCATCTGCGATATTGCGGTCCGTGACCTGCCGGAACGATGCACCGGATCCGAGCGGACTGCCCGCGCCGTCCTCCGCCGCATATTCCGCAGCGGTACGGAGCGCATCCTCCGAGCCGGAACAATACTGCTTCACAAACAGGTTTGCATCCGCCTCAGGCAGCGTAAATGCACAGAGATGCTGCTGCCCGAACAGGAGCTTTCTGCCCGCAAGACGGATATCTCCGGCATTTTCAGGCACCGGAAACGGGAGCTTATAACCTGCCGCCGTAAAATCCTCCGCCGATGTAAAATGCCGGAATCTGCATGCAAAACAGAGCAGCCCGAAGCATGCCGCGCAGCATAGAAGCGCCGCAAGACAGCCCGTCCGCTTGTTACTGTGCCCGTTTCTCATTTCCGCAGAACCAGCCACACAATAATTGCAGCAACCGCAGCCACGCTCACGAGACAGCCGAGCACCGACTTTGCCGTGACCGGCGGACGGTAGCCGAAGCGGTAATCATATTCGCGGTCATAGCGCTCCGCCATGCGCTGCGATGCCTTCGGCGAGAGGATTGCCATGGTTGTTTTCAGCGGGCTTTCATCCTGTCCGCTGGAACGAATCCGCGACAGCATCGGATTCTCCGGACCGCTGATCGGCGTGCCCTTCATATAGCCGTGGGTCGGGACATCGGTCAGCGGCGGGCTGACGGTATCCTGCACCTCATCATCGTAGACATAGGTTCCCATATCGCCGTACCGCCGCTCACGGAGCCGTCCGTTCCGGTCATATTCCCGCGGGGCGATATAGCTGTCTCCGTCTTTGACGCTGCGCGAACAGTAGGGGCAGGAGCCGCCGCTGTAGGAAGCGCCGCAGGAGGGACATTCGGGCATATTGTATCATTCCTTTCGTATTTTTCCGTTTCAGAAAAGTATTGCTAAGATAAACCGGAATTTGGCGGGCACTGCCCGCAAACAACGATTTGACTTTGCAGCAATCCCGAAAAGGGGGGGTGAAAATAATTATTTCACCATGCCGATCATCTGCTTGTAATCGGCATCGGCAGGGCTGATTGTACGCTGGGCAAGTCCGTAGATCGCGGTCGCGCGCGCTTCGAGATCGGCACATTTCTTGCAGTCGCCGCCGAGCTCGGAGAGCTTTGCAAGCGAGGTCGCAAAGGGCAGCGTCGTACCTGCCTGCTTTGCCGCGGTCAGGATATCCCTGCCGCGCTCGGACAGTGCAAGGATTCTGCCGTAGGGCGGCGGATAATCCGTATCCGCAGGCGTAATGCCGATCAGCAGATCAAGCAGGATCCTGCGCAGCCGCGCCATGGGATAGCGCTTGCTCTTCATCGCAAGCAGCATGGATTCCAGCGAGGTCTCATTGCGCGCGGAGAGAATCTTGTTCTCGAGTCCGTGCCCGACATCGGGCAGCGCGGCGATCTCCGCGGCAGTCGCCGTCCGCAGACGGTAAAGCAGCACGCGGTCAAGATTCTCAAACCGTGCAACCATACCGGCAGCGGCACATGCACTGAGCGTATCGGCAGAATATTCCGGCACCAGCTCATCATAATCGTCGGTCTGGCTCTCCATGAGCTGCCGGATCAGCGATGCGCTTGCAATCCCGCCCGTCACCGAGCCGGAATCGTGCGGCGCCTCGCGCTTGACCGTATACGGCTGAATTTTCAGCTTCAGCGCAACCATTGCCTTCAGATATTCAATCGCAAGGGTATTGTTCGGATAGCTGAACAGTCTGCCGATCTCATCGCCGTAATTCTGGCGGATGAGGATTTGCAGCGCCTTCGGATAGGAGTTGCCGAGCTTCATCAGGTCCTCGAGCTCCGGACGCTTCGCGCAGGCATAGCTCGCCTTGACAGCCGCCGTCAGCAGCGAAAGATCGCCGCACTCGCTGCCGAAGGAAAGCTCCTCGACGCAGCCCAGGCCTTTCAGGATATACATTGCGCCCTTGGCATAGGTTTCGGCGGCACTGAGACAGTATGCAACCGGCAGCTCGATCACCAGATCGCAGCCGCAGCGCACCGCCGCCTTCGCGCGCTCAAACTTGTTAATGACCGCAACATCGCCGCGCTGGACAAAATTGCCGCTCATGACCGCAACAATATGCGTGGCGCCGTGTTTCCGCGTCTGTTCGATGTGGTAGAGGTGTCCGTTGTGGAACGGATTGTACTCGCAGACGATTCCGCTGATTTTCATGCTGACATGCCCCCTTGCTGTACAATAGATAATGCGGAAATACTGATAATGTGTCCCTTCGGATGAAAATATTGTGACAAATGCGCATTGTATGCCGCGCAACGCGAAAATTTTTGCTTTTCCCCTTGCAACTTGCAGAAATATCGTGTATAATAATGAATGCAAAAGACCGCCCGTACACCGGACGTCTGCAAATATCTGAAAAATCGAAAGGAAGATTGATTTATGTTAATTCTCGTAGTCAACGCCGGAAGCTCCTCGCTGAAGTATCAGCTCATCAACATGGAGGATGAGAGCGTCCTTGCAAAGGGCAACTGCGACCGCATCGGCATTGACGGCCATGTCTCCCACAAGACCGCGGACGGCAGAACCGTTGACGCAGACTGCAATTTCCCGACGCATACCGAGGCTTTTGAGAAGCTCGTTGAGGTGCTGACCACCGGCGACGCTGCCGTCATCAAGTCCATGGACGAGATTTCCGCAGTCGGTCACCGTATCGTTCAGGGTGCCGAGGTCTTCGATAAGCCGTGTCTCGTCACGCCGGAGGTCATCGACAAGATCGACGAGCTCCGCGAGCTGGCACCGGTTCACAACCATGCACATGCACTCGCACTCCGCGCCTGCACCGCAGTCATTCCGAAGACCACCCCGCAGGTCGTTGTCTTTGATACCGCATTCCACCAGACCATGCCCCCGAAGGCTTACATGTTCGCACTGCCCTACGAGGATTATGAGAAGTATCATGTCCGCAAGTACGGCTTCCACGGCACCTCTCACCGCTTTGTTTCCGCAGCACTCGCAGAGGCAATGGGCAAGGATATCAAGGATCTGAAGATCGTTTCCTGCCACCTCGGCAACGGTTCCTCGATCACGGCTGTCAAGGGCGGCAAGTGCATCGACACCTCCATGGGCTTCACACCGCTCGACGGCATCCTCATGGGCACCCGCTGCGGCGCGGTCGATCCGTCTGCCGTGACCTTCGTTGCGGATAAGCACGGCTTCACACCGGATGAGATGAGCCAGTATATGAATAAGAAATCCGGCTTCCTCGGCGTTTCCGGTATCTCCTCCGATAACCGTGACATCACCGCGGCTGCCGAAAAGGGCGACAAGCGTGCAATTCTTGCAAGCGAGATGCTCGCATATCAGATTCAGCGCTACATCGGCGCATATACCGCTGCCATGAACGGCGTGGATGCTGTTCTCTTTACAGGCGGTATCGGCGAGAACTCCTGGGAGGTCCGCGAGCGCGTCTGCACCGATATGGATTACTTCGG
>CAMHUJ010000021.1 GCA_946188175.1 uncultured Ruminococcus sp. | reverse complement strand
AGCCGGTACCGGATGCGGAGAAGAATACATATACTCTGCCGCCGGTTTTCAGAACCGCCGCGCCCTCATTGACGCGGTGATTTACAAGCTCCCAGCTGTATTCCGGCTTGGTGAGCAGAATCGGCTTCGAGATCAGCTTCCACGGCTCGTCGGGATTGATCTCTGCCATGAACAGCGAGGAATCGCCTTTGATCTCCGCCCAGATGAGATAATGCTTTCCGCCGTTTTCAAAGTAGGTCATATCCAGAGAGAAGCTCGTAAAGGAATCCGTATCGCCGGCGGATGCCTGCATCTGACCGCATTCCGTCCATTTTCCGGTCATCGGGTCGCCGTCGCATTGCAGCACATAGGGGCGGATCGCCCAGACATCCGAGCTGCTGCCCGCGGCGAAGAAAATATACCATTTTCCGCCGATATAATGCATCTCCGGCGCCCAGATATGCTTTGCCATGATGCCGGATGCATGTGCCTGCCAGATCGTTTTCTCCTCTGCCGCGGCAAGCCCTGCGACAGTCTTGCTCTCGCGCAGAATAATGCGGTCATAGCCCTTGTTGACACTGCCGTATGCCGGATAGGATGCGGTGAAATAGTAGGAACCGTTTTCACCGCGGACGACATAGGGGTCGGCGCGCTCCTCAATCAGCGGATTCGCATAATCCGCCGCCTTGACTGTCCCGCGGACGCTGTAGCTGCCGGCTGCGGCGCCTTTCAGCTTCGCAAGATCATCCGCGTTCCATTCGACCGGCAGCTCCATTGTGCCGCCGTCGCTGTATTCTGCGGTGACGGTCGCGGGCATCTGCACCGCATCGGCACTGCCGCTGACGCTGACCTGCTTCATGCCGGTATTATAGGGATGGATGCTGACACCGCCGCCGAATGCGCCGGTCAGTGCCGCATACTGGTCTGCATTGATCGGAATGACATAGCCATGACGCGGGGTGAAATCGAAGCTGTAGGCATCGCGGCTGACAGTCGTGAAGTTTTCGAGATCGGAGGTCTTCTGCATGACGTAGTAACCGCTGCCGTATGCGTCGGACATCAGCAGCCACTCGTTTTTGCCGATCAGCTTGTAGATGTTCGGTCCCTCGACGCCGAGATTACCCTCCGAAATCTTCTTGATTTCCATATACGGACCGGACGCATGCTCCGCTTCTGCAAGGAAAATTCCCTTTGTGGTCTCATCCTTGTAATACATATAGTATTTGCCGTTTTCATAGATAATATCAGAGTCGATTGCGTCGTGACCGGATTTCGGTGCGATCAGGATTTCCGGTGTCGTATCGAGCTTTTTCAGATCCTTGCTGTATGCATAATACATGATCGTGCGGTCGTCAGTACCCGGAACGCGCGCCGCAAAATAGATCATATAGGAATCCTTCTCGGGATCGTAGATCGCCTGCGGTGCCCATGCACGGTCGCAGTTCATCATGTTCGGATACTTGTTTGCGATCTCCAGCAGCGACTCATCGAACCAGTGCACAAGATCGGTCGATGCCGCGCTGATGAGATTGCGGTTGCTGTTCCAGCCGAGCGAGGATTTCATATCGGTTGCAAGCAGATGCCAGAGACCGTCCTGCCCCTTGAAGATATACGGGTCGCGGATGCACTTCGTTCCGACCGAGGACTGCCAGACCGCCTTGCCGCCGTTGAGCGCCTTGAAGTGATAGCCGTCGGTGCTGATCGCATAGGAAAGACGCTCCTGATCTGCCGCGTTGCCGAGGAAATAGGCAAAGAGATAGGCGACCGGCTCCTTTTCCTCCGTCGGGATATCGACCGTCGTGCTCCAGAATTTGTCGCGCTTGGTCAGCAGATAATCGCGCAGATATTCTGCATCATCCTGTACGACCGGCGGCTTGTGCCGCTTGCCGTCCATCGGCACGGTATAGGAAACAGTATCGCTGCAATGCGCAACATAGGCACAGATATCGTCAAAGCCGTCGCGCAGACCGCGTTTCAGAAGTGTGAGGTCTGCGGCATCGAGTCTGCCGTTGAAATCGAGATCGCCGAACAGGAACGTATATTTTCCGCCTGCCGGCCGGATATAGAATTTCTGACCCTCGCCGCCCCAGTAATCCCACTGATCGATGTTGGCGCCGTTGTCGTAGCTGATGTCATAGACATCCATTGCCGCATTGCCGCTGCATTCCGCCTGTATATAAAAGGCGTCGTCGGTCTTGTTGAGCCGGAAACGCTGCGCCTTGCTGCCGGTGTATTCCGTCAGTGCAAAGTTGCTGCCGTCGGTGCTGTCGCCGGATTCGACGGTGATCGCCTTCGACGGGTCTTCGGATGAGAGAAATGCGCAGTATCCGCCGCCCGCATCAATGATTCTCCATTTCTGCGATGCCTTGCCGTTCGCCTCCCACTGCTGGACATTGCCGTCTGCGGAAGCGGTGACGAATTTGCCGCTCAGACGCACCATGATCGTATAATCGGCGCCGCTGACGATGCCTGCTGACTTGTTGACATACGGCGCGGATACCGGCTCCGCCGCAGATGCCTGCACCGCCGGAACCGCTGCCACCGCGGCAGCCGTCAGCAGCATGGCGGAGACTGCCCGCATCAGTTGTTTTGCATTCATTGGAATCCCCCTTTGAATTGATTATCCCCGTTCATAATTTTCCCGCTCTGCGCCTGCACATACACCGCAGAGTGCTTCTGATTTTCATTATAGCATAGGATTTCACAAATATCAATGGCAAAAGTAAAAAAAAGAGAAATAAAAGTGAGGAAGGAGAAGGGAGAATGGAGGAAGGAGAAAGGAGGAAGGAGGGTGTTTTGATCGAGTTAGGAGCGAGAAGTTAGGAGTGAGGAGTTGCGGTATCGCCTTCGGCGATGATTTTATAAAGCGAAGCGGAGACAACAGCTCCTAACTTCTCACTTCCTCCCTCCTCCTTTTTGATTTCCTTTTCGCTGAATTCTTAAATTCGCAGCAAAGGGCTGCCGGATACTTGCTTTTTCACGGGAAATATGCTATAATGAATAAGATTATGCAAAAGGAGCGCACTGCCATGCCGAGATTTTTTGAGGATTCGTTTTCACCCGAGCAGCTGGTGCTGCGCGATGCACATGTGCGCCATATCGGTTTTTCGCTTCGGATGCGCCCCGGCGAGCAGCTGACTGTCTGCTCCTGCGGCACCGATTATACCTGCGAAATCGAGGAGATCACACAGGATGCAGTCTGTCTGCGGATCCTTTCCGCCGAAAGCTGCTGCTCGGAACCGACGGTCTCCGTCACGCTCTTTCAGGCGCTGCCGAAATCCGATAAGCTCGAGCAGATCATCCAGAAAACCATTGAGCTCGGCGTCACCGAAATCGTCCCCGTTCTCACGCGCAGATGCATCTCGCGCATGAGCAGCGGCGATTTCCAGAAAAAACTGCCGCGCTATCAGAAAATCGCACAGGCAGCCGCACAGCAGTCCGGCAGAGGCATCATTCCGGTCGTCGCGCCGCTGCATACACTCGAAATGGCGGCGGAGCGGATGCGTTCGCTCGAGGTTCCGCTCGTGCTCTATGAAGGCGAGGGCGGCATCTCATTCTCCGAAGTGCGCAGCGATGCAAAATCCTACGGGCTCTGCATCGGCAGTGAGGGCGGATTTGATCCGGAGGAGATTGCTATGCTCACTGCACAGGGCGTGCAGACGGTCTGGCTCGGAAAACGGATTCTCCGCTGTGAGACCGCGCCGCTGACCGCACTTTCCGTCCTGATGTTCCGGACGGGAAATCTGAACTGAAATTATTTTGTTTGACATATAAATACGCAGAATCGGAAATTGGAAACAGGGAGGTGAAGCCTGCTTGATCTATGTGATGAGTGATCTTCACGGCTGTCATACGCTGTTCCGGCGCATGATCCAGAAGATCGACTTTACGGACGGAGACGATCTCTATATTCTGGGAGATTTTGTGGACCGCGGCGATACGCCGATTCCGCTGCTGCTCGACTGCATGGAGCGGATCAATGTCTATCCGCTGCTCGGCAATCATGAAGCAATCATGCTGCAATGCGTCAGCGGACTTCCCGATGAGGCAACACCCGAAAATGTGACGGAATTCTATACCCCCGAGGGCATGGAGGTCTTTCACGCCTGGATGCAGAACGGCGGTTCAATCACCATGACGCAGTTCCTCGGTCTGCCGCCGAAGAAGCGCGCCGAGCTCCTCGCCTATCTGCGCGAATTCCGCGTCTATGAGGAGCTGACCATGCCCGACGGACGGCGCTTTGTCCTCACACACAGCGGCATCGAGGGCTTCAATCCGGAAATTCCGCTTTCGGATTATCCGCTGGATGCGCTGATCAATGCAAGACCGCGCGTCGGGGACAGCTACTATACCGACCGGACACTGATCTTCGGGCATACCCCGACACTGACCTACACCGAAATGCAGGGCAGAGCCGAGGTGCTGTTCTCGGATACCTATATCAACATCGACTGCGGCGCAGTGTTCCACGATGCAGGCGGTAAGCTCGCATGCCTGCGGCTCGATGATATGAAAGTGTTTTACGTATGAATCAGGAGAAAAAATCCCCCAAGCGGCAGCTCGGTGTGCTCGATCTGGCGCATCAGTTTCTCCGCGCACATGTCCGTCCCGGCGATACCGTCATTGACGCGACCTGCGGCAGAGGCAATGATACCAAGCTGCTCTGTGAGCTGACAGGTGAAAACGGCAGGGTCATCGGTTTCGATATCCAGCAGGATGCGATTGATTCCGCATCTGCGCTGCTGGATGAAAACGGGCTGCATGCAGAGCTGCATCTGGACAGCCACGCAAATATGGAGCAGTATGCTGCGCCGGAATCCGTTTCCTGCATCGTGTTCAATTTCGGCTGGCTGCCGCGCGGCAGTCATGAGATTTTTACGCATGCGGATTCAAGCATTGCGGCTCTGGAGGCAGGTCTGCGCCTGCTGAAATACGGGGGCTGGCTCGTGCTCTGCATCTATTACGGCGGCGTCAACGGCTTTTCCGAGCGCGATGCGCTGACGGATTATCTCTCGCAGCTCGAAAGCCGGTTCTATACAGTGCTGCAATGCAGCTTCCCGAACCGGACAGGCTGTCCGCCGTTTGCCGTATTTGTGAAAAAGGAGATTGTCGAATGAACCCGATACTGCCGCTGCTTTGCTTTGCGGAGGATACGGAGGAGCGTGTCAATATTACGCCGGTGCTGCTGCGGTTTACCGGAAAATTCTTCCTCATTTTCGCAGCGGTCGCGGTCATTGCACTGCTGACGCCGTGGCTTGCAAAGAAGGTCGATGCCTTCCGCGCTGCGCATGCAAAGCCGCCCGCACCGGAGGATCCGCGCTGCAAGGCAGTCCGCGGCCCCTATGATATGCCGGAACCGGTACAGAAGGATGAACCGGACGATACAACAGAATCATAAGAAAGCCGCTCAATTCACGCTGTTACGCTGAATTGAGCGGTCTCTTTTTAT
Organism: uncultured Ruminococcus sp.; assembly: GCA_946188175.1. Lineage (GTDB taxonomy): Bacteria > Bacillota > Clostridia > Oscillospirales > Ruminococcaceae > Firm-04. The sequence goes on along the minus strand of CAMHUJ010000021.1, from coordinate 5,469 downwards.
CAGAAACGAAAAATCAGGCATTCGTAATTGCGGCATCCGTCTTCGCGGATCATCTGAAAATGTCCGTGAAACAAGCCGGTTGAACCCATATCATAAATCCGCCGGAAATATCTCAATACAGGAACTTCGCACCTTCAGGCGGCTGATTGACCAGTGCGAACGAAACCTGCGATAGAAACAGATTGCCCTGTAGATTCGAGACGCGGCGGATACTGTGCAGCTGACCGCGAATCTGCGCGAGCAGACGGTTCTGGTCGCCGTTCGGATAAAGCGTCAGCAGCGGCTCTCTGCCGAAGCGGAACTGCGTTGTGAGATCGGTGTGCGGCTCCGTCAGCAGAACACGCCCGAAATGTCCGACCGCAAGTGCTCTGCCGTCCTGCGTCCGGAGCGAAACGGTGCCCTCATCGGCAAAATGCAGGTACAGCGGCGCACGGCTGACGACAAATGCCGTATTGAAGCTCTTGAGCCAGTACGGATGCTTTTCACGCCGGATCGCGGGATTCTCCTCCGCAAGATCACGGTCAAATGCGGCAAGCAGCGCAGCACAGTTTGTGATCGAGAGCAGCAGACGCTCCCGAATTGACTTCGTTCTTGCCGCATCATCGCTGCCGCGGACGGCATCGAGATGCTTTGCGCCGGATTCGGCAAGTGCATTGCAGATGACGGCAAATGTCCCCGGCTGCCACGGCTTTCCGCTGACCGGTACACTGCCGCTGAACAGATTGGTATAGGTCTGATACGGTACCCTGCCGACGGATTGCTTTGCCCATTCCGCTGCGGCATCCGGCTCCGCAAGTGCATCCGGCGCGCAGTTCCAGAAGATTTCGGCGGCACGGCTTTCATAGCGCTTATGTGCGGCACCGTAGGGCGAAAAATAGGTCAGAGAGGTGCAGTGCGGCGGACAGCACATATCCGCAAGCATATGCACCGCGCGGGAAAGACTTTTCATCGCGGCGGCGTCCTTTCCTGCCAGCCGGAGTGCAAGCGCTGTGCGGTATTCCCCATCGAGAACCGAAAGCGGCGAGGGTGCCGGTGCGCCCTTGCCGTTGCAGTAGCCGCCGGTCGCCGGATGCAGCGGCAGCGCCGTACCGTCCGCACGCACTGCATTATAATAATGCAGCCCGCGCCCCTGCTGCCGGTCGCCGAGCTGATCGGGCGCGGCAGCTTCGCTGATCAGGATTTCTGCATCCGCTGCGCTGAAACGTGCCGCCGCAGGATGCGATTCCAGTGCCAGAAGCTGCAATGCTGCCCGCATGATCCCCTTGTGTACCGAGGGGTAAATATGCTTGTCAAATTTTGCCAATGTCTGTTGCCTGCCTTTCCTTGCGATCATTTCCGAATACAATCATACCACAAACAGCGCAAAATTGCAACCGGGCGGGCAGTGCCCGCATCCGATTCTACACCGAAGTGTGAACCAAAAAGCATGAAAAAATACTCGTCTTTGGTACGCAGTCAAGTGTTCTATTGCGATACAGGAGAGGGCTGCGCCCCTTTGGCTTTCGGCGGAGAGCCGCCCCGATTGAACTGAACAATGTACAATCAGTCAAAAAGGTGAAGCAGAATGCCCGCGGTCTCACTGGTTCCGGCGGCGGTAATCGCCGGGAGCGATGCCGCACTGCGCCCGGAACTGCCGTGCAAAATGCTCATAGCTGCGGTAGCCGCACTGCACTGCGATATCCTGTATCGACATATTCGTTGTACTGAGCAGCATCCTTGCACGGGAAACACGGCTCTCGATCAGGTCCTGAATGAAGGTGACGCCGAACTGCTCCTTGTAATGATGCTGAAAAGAGGAACGGCTCATGCAGGTCTCATGCGAGACCCAGTCAATCGACCAGTCCAGATAGGGCGCGGTATAGATTTTGTTCCGGATAATCAGCATCATCTCATAGCGCGAGCTCATCTGGATATGCGACTGCTCATGCACCTGCTCACTGACCTTATTGCAGAGCAGCCAGAAATAATGCGAGATCGAATCCGCCCTGTGCAGATGCTCGGAGCTGTTTTCATCGGCGATTGCCTTGATGCAGAAGCTGAAAAATTCCGTACTGCGCAGCGGTACCGGTACTCCGACCGGTACATTCTTCGCGCGGAACCAGTCCGGCTCGGGGTCCTCAAACGAAAAATGCAGCCAGTCATTCGCAAAGGAATGCTGCGGTACCGCACGGTAGAACTGCGGCATGCCCTCCGGATAGAGAAAAAAGGTGTTGGCAGGGAGCGTGACATCCTCGCCGTTGAGTGTGAAGATAGATTCGGTTTTGAGAATCAGCAGAAGATGATCGCCGCTGCCCGACGGACGGGCGACATAAAAGTCGGCATCATGCCTGTGATTATACCCAGCGTTATGAAGAATCATTTTTATACTCCTTTCCGTAAAGATTTGCACAATGTATCATACAATATGCATTATATACTATTCCGTTTTATTTGTCAATCCATTATAATGAAAATGCAGGAGCTGCGGAGCGCCTGTGTTTGCGAAGCTGTTTGCCCGGACTGCGCACAGACCGGTGATGCACCTGCGCTGAGGGTGCATCCGGAATCAGGTTTGTGCGCAGAATGGGAACGGTCGAGAGGGGACCGTTCAGCTTCGTAATTTATGTCTACACTTCCGCATGAAAAAATGGGAGGATATAAACATGAACAGAAAACTCAGACTCAGACTGCTGTCGGCACTGGCGGCAGTCACACTTCTGGCCGGAACCGCACAGACGATCACACCGGCTGTCGGTTTCGCCGCTGCAAACCTGATCTCGAACTCGACCTTCGAGAGCGGTACCAAGGACTGGGGTACCTACAAGGAGAGCGGCGGTGCTGCCACGCTGACCACCGAGGACGGCAAGCTCGCCCTCAAGATCACGAATGTCGGCAAGGTCAATTATGCCGTTCAGATGTACTACGATATCGTTCCGCTCTATCAGAACGGCGTGTATCATCTGCACTATGAAATCTCCAGCACGGTTCCGCGCTATGTGGAAGGCATGATCCAGCAGAACGGCGGTACCTATCAGGCATATACCTGGAAGGGCTTTCATGTTGACAAAGAGCCCACGGTCATTGATTACGACTTTACGATGAAGGAAGAAACCGATATCATGACCAAGTTCTGCTTCAACTGCGGCAAGCAGGAAAAGGACAATGAGCTCGGCGCGCATACGATCTATCTTGACAATGTCACGCTGGAGCTGGTCGATGACAGCAAGGTCGATTACGGCTCTGTCGGTCCGTATCAGGCACCGATCCTGACGAACCAGATCGGTTTCCGCCCGAATGACAAGAAGACTGCTGTCATCCGCAAGGACGGCGGCAATGAATTCAAGGTCATCAATGCAGAAACAAAGGAAGTTGCCCTGACCGGCAAGCTCAGCGCGGCAGTGCAGAATTCCAGCGCTGATGAATCCGACCGCATCGCTGATTTCTCCGAGGTCAAGAAGGAAGGCAAGTACTACATCACCTGCGGCGATCTCGACCAGTCCTACAGCTTCGTCATCGCTGAAAAGCCCTATGAGAAGCTCATGGACGAGAGCATCCGCATGTTCTATCTCCAGCGCTGCGGCTGCGAGGTGAAGGACAATGACTTTGGTCACAAGGCTTGCCACGCAGAACAGGCAACAATCTATAATACCAATGAAAAGATCGACGTCAGCGGCGGCTGGCACGATGCCGGCGACTACGGCAGATATGTTGTCGCAGGCGCAAAGGCTGTTGCCGATATGCTCTATGCATATCTCGCAAATCCGTCGATGTTCGGCGATAAGGTCGGCATTCCGGAGAGCGGCAACGGCACGCCGGATATCCTCGACGAGACCCGCTATGAGCTCGAATGGATGCTCAAGATGCAGGCTGCAAGCGGCGGCGTCTATCACAAGGTCACCTGCGAGAGCTTCCCGGGCTACGTTGCACCGACCGCAGAGACCAAGCCGCTGATCGTGACCCCGATCTCCTCGACCGCAACCGCAGATTTCTGCGCCTCCATGGCACTCGCCGCTGAGGTCTATGCGAAGGTTGACGAGAACTTTGCAAAGAAGTGCATGGCTGCTGCCGAGAAGGCATGGGCTTATCTCCAGCAGAATCCGCAGTTTGATTTCAAGAATCCCGCCGACATCACGACCGGTGAATACGGCGACAAGAACGATAAGGACGAGCGCTACTGGGCAGCCTGCCAGATGTACCGTGCGACCGGCGATGCAAAGTATCTCAACGGCATCAGCACCGCAAACAAGGGCATGGGCTGGGCTGATATGGGCGACTACGGCAATATCGCACTGACCACCATGAAAACCGATCAGGCGCTTGCCGAAAAGGCTGCCGCACAGCTCAAATCCGCTGCGGAAAGCTATGAGAAGACCGTCAGCGCAAATCCCTACAGCTCCCCTGTCACACGTTATGAGTGGGGCAGCAATATGTCGATCGCAAACGCAGGTATCCTCCTCAGCCTGAACGGAAACAAGGACGCTGCGGATGAGGTTCTGAACCACCTGCTCGGCAAGAATCCGAACGGCATCTGCTATGTCACCGGCTTCGGCACTGTTTCGCCGCAGACACCGCATCACCGTCCGTCTATGGTCGCGGGCAAGGCACAGCCGGGTATGCTCGTCGGCGGTGTTGACTCCCAGCTCGAGGACAGCGCTGCAAAGGCATACTGCAAGTCTTCACCTGCCGCAAAGTGCTATATCGACAATTCCGAGAGCTATTCCACCAATGAGATCACAATTTACTGGAATTCTCCGCTGGTCTATCTGCTCGCTCTGACCGAAAAGGCTCAGAATGCACAGCCGCAGGAGTCCAACGAGACCACGACCACCACCACAACCACCGAGACCACCACGACCACCACTGTTTCGTCCTCTGAGACAACCGCTTCCTCCAGCGAAACAACCGTCACCACGACTGTTTCGTCTTCTGCAAGCTCCTCCGAGACCACGGAGAGCACAAGCAAGCAGAATCCGGCAAAGACCATGCTCGGCGATGTCAATGAGAGCGGCAAGGTCGATGTTTCCGATGCAGTTCTGCTGGCACGTTATATTGCCGAGGATGCAGGTGCAAATGTCACCGCACAGGGCAAGATCAACGCTGACGTTGATAAGAGCGGCAATCAGGATGCGGACGATATTACGCTGATCCTGAAGTATATTGCCAAGCTGATTACGGAATTCTGATTTGATTCATAATACCTCTTCCATCCTCCGGCAGCCTCCTGTCTTACACAGGGGGCTGCTGCTCGTTACAGAGCGAAATCATTTTTGCGGCATCAGCAGTTGCTTTTTATGCGGTATCTCCGATGGATTTATAATGAGGGCTCTCGCACGCTTCGCTATGAGTTTGCAAGCAAACTCTCTCAAATTCCGCCAGATGGACATTGTTCCTTTGGAATCCCGTATCAAGTTTTGCCCGCGCCATAAGTGGCAGATAAAACTTGCAATGAGAGTCCAGAGAGATAGTATCTCTCTGGCAGGGGCGTGGGGA
>CAMHUJ010000020.1 GCA_946188175.1 uncultured Ruminococcus sp. | reverse complement strand
GAAAGGATAATTATTATGAACCAGAGCACCGCATTCAGCGCAGCGGATATCCTGTTGCCGAACAAGCAGAATATGTCCGATGTCTGGGCAGTCTGCGCCTGCGACCAGTATACCGGTGAGCCCGCCTACTGGGCGGAGACCGACCGTATTGCAGGTGAAAAGCCCTCTGCACTGCGCCTGATTCTGCCGGAGGTTTATCTTGAGGATGCCGACGTCACCGACCGCATCGCAAAGATCCAGCAGACGATGAAGGATTATCTTGCCGCAGATATCTTCACCGAATACAAGAATGCAATGGTCTATATCGAGCGCATCCAGAGCGACGGCAAAATGCGTGCCGGTCTGATCGGCAAGATCGACCTTGAGCAGTATGATTACAGCAAGGGCTCTGTTTCGCCGGTCCGCGCGACCGAGGCGACCGTTCCGGAGCGCATTCCGCCCCGTGTCCGCATCCGCCGCGGTGCAGCGCTGGAGCTGCCGCATATCATGATTCTGCTCGATGATACGAAGAAAACCGTTATTGAGCCGCTTGCATCCGAGAAGGACGGCATGGAGCTGCTCTATGATACGAAGCTGATGCAGGGCGGCGGCTCGATCAAGGGCTGGCTGGTTCCGCAGGCGGCGCAGGCGCGCATCATTGACGCACTGACCGCACTCGGAACCGAATCCGGCGAGGCGAATCCGCTGGTCTATGCAATGGGCGACGGCAACCACTCCCTCGCAACTGCAAAGGCATTCTATGAGGAATGGAAGGCGGCGAATCCGGGCGCGGATACCGAAAATGCCCCGATGCGCTATGCACTGGTCGAGCTGGTCAATCTGCACAGTCCGGCACTGGAATTTGAGGCGATTCACCGCATCCTCAATCAGATCGACGCGGAAAAGCTGCTGCGTGACATGACCGCGGCACTCGATCTGCGCACCGATGAGATCGAAGCACAGGGCTTTACCGTCGTCTGCGGCGGCAGAAAGCAGCTGTTCTATATCCACAAGCCGACCTCGAACCTGACCGTCGGCAGCGTACAGAGCTTCCTCGACGCATGGCTCCGCGAAAACGGCGGAAAGATCGACTATATCCACGGCGCGGATGTCGTCGAGAGCCTTGCCGCAGAGAAGAACAGCCTCGGCATTCTTCTGCCGGATATGCAGAAATCCGAGCTGTTCCCGACCGTCATCAAGGACGGCGCACTGCCGCGCAAGACCTTCTCTATGGGTCATGCAGCCGACAAGCGCTTCTATATGGAAGCACGCAGAATTGTGGCGAATATCTGATAATTCGGTGAAAGCCGCGATTTGCTTGCATTTTGCTTGCAATTTGCAGAAAGATATGCTATAATGGCATTGCAGTGTCCGCTGCCGCACAGGAAACGGCAGATTCAGAGGATGCTGCGCTGCCTGCCGCATATGCAGACCGGATATCCGGCAGGGCAGAAACAGCTTGTGTTTCTGCCCTCTTTTGCTGTGCAGGGGGAAGATACGATTTTGAGAGGGAGTATTCCGGGTATGAATTTTCACGCATTTCTGCGCGGCGGTGCAGTCTGTACCGCAGCACTTGCCGCGCTGCTCTGCACGCCGCTGACCTGCTTTGCGGATGAGAGCAGCACTGCTGCTGAAAGTGCCGCCGATCCGGATGAAGATCCGGAGATCAAAACCTATACCAGCGGCGACTACACCTATTCCGTTCTGGTGGATGCGGATGATGATAAGCACAGAGCGGCACGCATCGAATCCTATTCCGGCAGCGAAACGGAGATCGAGATTCCGGCGGAGCTTGACAATCTGCAAGTTGTATCGCTCGGCGATTATGCCTTTGCCGGTGCTTCGGATGTGACAAAGTTCACGCTGCCGGCGTCCGTGACGGCGATCGGCAACTATACCTTTGCGGCATGTACAAGCCTGCTGGAATATGCCGTTGCGGAGGACAATCCCTATTTTGAGGCGAAGGACGGCATTCTGTATGCGGATGCGGGCGAGAGCCTGATGCGCTATCCGATCGGACTGAAGCCGACTGACTATGTCGTTCCGGACGGCATTCTGCGCATCGGTCATGTGGCATTTGCGGATTGCAGCTCGCTGACCTCGGTCACGTTCCCCGATGAGCTGAATTATATCGGGATCGCGGCGTTTTCGGACTGCACCGGACTGACGGAGGTCGTGATTCCGGACGGCGTGGAGCTGATCTCTGATTTCGCCTTCAACAGCTGTAAGAATCTGCGCTCCGTTACATTGCCGGACGGGCTGCGCGAGATCGGTGCGGCGGCATTTTCTGCGACGGCACTGGAGTCGGTCACGCTGCCGGAATCGCTGATCGTGATCGGCGAGCAGGCGTTCATTGCGACTCCGATGACCGAGATTACCATTCCGGGCAGTGTCAGTGATATCGGCTATACGGCGCTCGGCTGGGATGTCAAGCCGGACGGACAGCTCTACTGCAAGCCGGACTTCATCGTCCGCGGCTATGCAAATTCCGCTGCGGAGGATTATGTCAAAGGCACCGAATATGAAAACGTCTGCAAATTTGAGCCGCTGAATGAACCGGCACCGCAGAATGCGGACGAAGGCGATACGGAGACCGAACCGGAAAAGAAAAACACCGGCGCAGTCAAGGTGATCGGCATTACCGCCTGCGGCGCGGCGATCCTCGGAATCATCGCAGCTGCGGTGATTTCCGGCAAAAAGAAGAAACATGAGCCGGAGCAGAAGGATACACCCGAAAAGAACGATGCACCGGAGCAGAAGGATACCCCTGAAAAGGATGATGCACCGGAGCAGCCGGATACGGCAGAGGGAGAGGAGGCACCGGATGATGAGGCGTAATCAGTTGAAGCGGCTGCTTGCATTCTGCGGCAGTCTGATGATGCTTTCCGCCGTGACGGCGGGTCTGCCTGCGTTCGCGGAGACCGAACCTGCCGAAGAAGCCGTGACCGAAGCGGCAGAGGAAACGCCGGAGGACAGCGCGGAGGATGCCGCAGAGGACAGTGAGGCAGCGGACGGCGATGCTGCCGCGGATACGGACGAAGATGCTGCGGAGGACGACGTCATCACCGATGAGAATACCTTTATCGTCGGGAAGATCGGCTACCGGAAGCTCGAATCCGGCAAGGAGGCTGCGGTCAGCTATGTCGATCAGAACGCGACGGAGGTCGAGATTCCCGCGGAGGCCGAGGGCTTTGCGGTGACCCGTATCGACGAGGGCGCGTTCAGCCAGTGCACGGTGATGAAATCGGTGAAGATTCCCGATTCGGTGACGGAGATCTCAGCCGGTGCATTCTATTACTGCTTTGCGCTCGAATCGCTGGAGATTCCGGATTCGGTCACCGAGATCGGCAGCCATGCCTTTGCAAACTGCTATGCGCTGCGCAGCATCAAGCTGCCTGCACATCTGCGCACGATTCCGGAGTATGCATTCTATTACGATATCGGACTTGAGGAGATCACGATTCCGGCGGAGACCGGTAAGCTCGGCACACAGAGCTTTGCCTATTGCTGCTCGCTGAGAAATCTGAAGATTCCGGCATCGGTTGCGACGATTGACGATCTGGCATTTGTCTCCTGCATGGGCATGGAGGCTTTTGAAGTGGATAACGACAATCCGGCATATTCTTCGGATGAGAACGGCATACTGATGAATGCGAACCGGACGCGCCTCGTCGCCTATCCTTCCGGATTGCAGAATGAATCCTATGAGGTGCCGTCTACGGTCAAGTCGATTGCACCGTATGCATTTTCCGGCGCGGTCAAGCTGAAGAAAGTCTCGCTGCCGGAGAATCTGGAGGAGGTCGGCGACGGCGTATTCGCCGACTGTCAGAATCTCGAGGAGATCGCATTCCCCTGCCGCGTTTCTGCCGTTCCCGCCTGCTTCTTTGCGGGCTGTGCAAATCTGAAGCAGTTTACGATTCCGAAGACGGTGACCTCGATTGCCGAAAGCGCCTTCTACGGCTGCGAAAGCCTGACGGAGATGCTGATTCCGGCAGCCGTGACCGAGATTCGCGCATGGGCATTCTACGGCTGCACGGGCTTGCAGTCGCTCCGGATTCCGGATGCTGTCACGGAGATCGGCGATCACGCAATCGGCTTCCGCCCCGGTCCTGCGAAGGAGGACGGCACGACCGATACCGAAATCCATTCCGGTTTCCTGCTTGAGGGCGGCGCGGATTCTGCGGCGAAAACCTATGCGGCGGAGAACGGCATTGCGTTCAAGGCGGTCGGTCTGAGCAATAATATGATCACCGGCATCATCATCGGCGTACTGGTCCTGCTTGCGGCTGCCGTGATGCTTCTGCTGCATAAGCGTGCCGGAAAGAAGGCGTCTGCCGCAGCGGAGGATGCGCCGGAAACCGCGCCGGAACCGGTGAATGATCCGAATTATTCCAGCATCCTCGAGGAGGATGAGGAGGACCCCTACGACAGAAGCTACGGCTTCCCGACAGAGGACCCCGAAGATACGGCAGACGAAGCGGCAGAGCCGGAGGCGGAGGACGCAGCCGGTGCAGCATCCGGAGAGGATGCAGAATAAACCGTTCGTTCAGACGGAAAGGAGTCTTTGTATCATGCAGACGGCGGAAACGCTGTATATGGTGATCCCCTGCTACAATGAGGAAGCGGTGCTGCACGAAACCGCCGCACGCCTAAAGGAAAAATATACGGCTCTGCGCGAAAAGGGAATGATCTCCGCAGAGAGCCGGATCGTCTTTGTCAATGACGGCTCGAAGGATCAGACATGGCAGATCATCTCGGAGCTGCACGCATCCGCGCCGGATTTCTTCTCCGGCATCAATCTCGCGCACAATGCTGGGCATCAGAATGCCGTGCTTGCCGGTCTGATGACCGTGAAGGAGCAGTGCGATATGGCAATCTCCATGGATGCCGATTTGCAGGACGATATCAATGCAATCGACGAAATGGTCGCAAAATACTACGAGGGCAATCAGGTCGTCTACGGCGTCCGCAGCGCCCGCGATACCGATACCTTTTTCAAGAAATTCACCGCAGAGGGCTTCTATAAGTTCATGTCGGCAATGGGTGCGGATGTGGTATACAATCACGCGGATTTCCGCCTGATGAGCCGCCGCGTATTGCAGGAGCTCGGGAATTTCCGCGAGGTCAATCTGTTCCTGCGCGGCATGGTTCCGCTGATCGGCTTCCAGAGCTGCAATGTCTACTATGAGCGTGCGGAGCGGTTTGCCGGAGAGAGCAAGTATCCGCTGAAAAAGATGCTTGCCTTTGCGATCAACGGCATTACGTCGTTCAGCATCAAGCCGCTGCGCATGATTACGACAATCGGTCTGCTGATGTTCCTTCTGAGCACCGCGGCGTTTGTCTGGGCGTTTATCGTCAAGCTGACGGGGCATTCCGAGCTCGGCTGGTCCAGCACGATGTGCTCGATCTGGCTGATCGGCGGGTTGCAGCTGCTCGCGCTCGGCATCATCGGCGAATATATCGGCAAAATCTATGCAGAGGTCAAGCAGCGCCCGCGCTATATCATCGCGGAGTATCTCAATACCGAAGCGGACGGCAAATCCGAAACCGAATAAACGTTCAGCCGGACTGTATCCTGACGGATGCGGTCCGGCTTTTGCCGTCTGCGGACGGTTCAGAACGGCGGCGCGGGAAAATCTTCCGCAGATTGACGCAAATTATGCGGAATCCATGCGGTTTTTTCTGCATTTTATTTTTGATTTTTCCCTTGCTTTTTTTTGCCGTATAGGGTATAATATATAGTGTATGATTATGCGAACTCGCGGCTGCTGCCGTGCAGTCCGGACAGGAGGATCAACGTGGAAGAAAAAAAGCTCATCTCGATCATTGTACCTTGCTATAACGAGCAGGAAGTCCTGCCGATGTTCTATAAGGAAATCACCAAGGTTTCGGCATCCATGCAGGCGGCCAATCCTGAGCTCGAATTTGAATATCTGTTTATCGACGACGGCTCCAAGGACCGCACGCTCCGTACCCTGCGGATCATGGCGAAATATGACAAGCGCGTCCGCTATATCTCCTTCTCGCGCAATTTCGGCAAGGAGGCGGGCATTTACGCGGGTCTCTCCAACGCGAAGGGCGATTACTGCGTGGTCATGGACGCCGATTTGCAGCATCCGCCGAAGTTCCTGCCGGAAATGTATGCCGCTGTATCGAGCGGGGAATATGACTGCGCCACGACGCGCAGAGTCAGCCGCGACGGCGAATCCAAGGTCCGTTCGTGCTTTGCAAGACTGTTCTACAAGCTGATGAACCACATCTCCCAGACCGAGATCGTGGACGGCGCACAGGATTTCCGCTTTATGTCGCGGCAAATGGTCGATGCGGTGCTCTCCATGAGCGAATACAACCGTTTCTCCAAGGGCATCTTCTCGTGGGTCGGCTTCCGCGTCAAGTATCTGGAATATGAAAATGTCGAGCGTGCGGCAGGCAAGAGCGCATGGAGCTTCTGGGGTCTGTTCGGCTATTCGCTCGAGGGCATTATCGGCTTCTCGACCGCGCCGCTGACCGCAACGGCTGCAATCGGCTTTATCTCCTGCCTGATCGGTCTGATTTTGCTGGTCTTCACGATCTGCAAGCGCCTGATCATCGGCGGCGACCCGCTCGGCTATCCGACAACGACCTGCTGCGTGGTATTCTTCGGCGGCTTGCAGGTGTTCTGCACCGGTATTCTGGGATTGTATCTCGGCAAGACCTATCTCGAGGTCAAGCACCGCCCGATCTATCTTGTGCGTGAGACCGAGGAGACTGCGGACAAGTTCCCCGAGCCGAAGGCGGACGAGACAGAGGACGCCGATTCCGATGCGGACGACGATGCCGCGGAGGCACGTACTGCGGAGGCGGATGAAACCGCAAAGAAGCTCGAAAAGGCAAAGCGCATCAAGCAGGAGGCTGACGAGGAATTCAACGCAATCGTTGATGCTGCATTTGCGGATGATGCAGCTGATACGGATGATGATGCATCCGAAGACGCCGCGGAAGATGAGGAAGATGCTGACGAATCCGAAACCGGCGAAGACGAATACGAAGACGATGAAGAAGACGACGAAGACGAATACGAAGATGATGAAGAAGACGACGAAGATGAATATGAAGACGGTGAAGAAGACGACGAAGATGAATATGAAGACAGTGAAGAAGACGACGAAGATGAATACGAAGACGGTGAAGAAGACGACGATGACGAATACGAAGACGATGAAGAAGACGACGATGACGAATATGAAGATGATGAAGACGAAGACGAAGACGAAGATGACGATGATGCGGACGATGCCGCTGAAAAAGACAGCGTAACCGCAGAACAGCCGAAGAAGGAAAAATTCGAGGTCAAGATCGACTACGACAGCATTGACTTCGATGATGATTATGACGATGTGCCCGCAAAGCGCAGGGAGACCGAAAAGGCTGCCGGTGAGAAACAATCTGCGAAGCCGGCACAGTCTGAGCCGGCTTCTGACGATGCATCCGAGGATTTCGCTGACGATGCAGCGGAGACCGTATCTGCGAAGAAAAAGAGCCGCGACGATTCCGACGGGCTCGATGAGGATATGGCATTCTTTGAGGATGAGCCTTCCTTTGCAGAACGCGCAGGCGGCTTCTTCTCCTCGCTGAAGGAGAAGCTCGCGGACCTCAAGGATTCGATTGTCGGCAAGCTCCAGCACGATCCGCTTGAGGATGAGGAGTTTGCTGCGCTGGCAGAGGAGCTCGACGACGACTTCGACGATGATTTTGACGATCTGCATGACGATTTTTCCGATGATGCGGAAGATGAAACAGATGATGCGGATGATGAAACAGATGATGCGGATGATGCAGCGGACAATGCAGATACCCGCTACACCGCAAAGCATGCCGATGATGATTTTGATGAGACCGACGATGATTTCGATGAGGAAGAGGACGACAGCACCTATAAGGGCGCGCATTTCTGATTCCGGCATCCGGTCTGAACGCTACGGAAAGGAACGCCGCCTATGAACCGCCGCCTGAAGCTGCTGATTCTTGTGCTGATATTTGCAGTGCTCTGTCTGAGCGCCTCGATCATCAGCTCACGGCTTGCCTCTCCGGCAGGCGGAAAGCCCGAGCCGGAAGCACAGCCCTCCGGCAGCAGAAACGCAGTTACGCTTTTTGAAGGCACAAACGGTCTCTGGGGCGCTGTCAATGCAAACGGCAGAGTGCTGATCGAGCCGAACTGGCGCTATCTGCGCATCATGAGTGATTCGGTGCTGATCGCACGCAAAAACGGCAGCAAATCCAATGAATTCGGGTTGATCCGGACGAACGGCGAGCCAATGGTCGCGTTTATCTATCATTCGATCACGCAGGCTGCCGCGGCAAATCCCGATCTCTGGATCGCCGCATTCGAGGAAAACGGCAGGCAGTATTATCATCTCTACCATGCGGACGGCACGCGCTGGTCCGATACGGCATGGGATGCCTGCAATTATGACGGCGGAAAGCTCACGCTGGAATCCGGCAGCAGCCGCAGGGAAGGCGTACTGCACGGCCGCTCGATTGAATGGACGGACTGGCAGACGGCATATCCCGTCGGGCTGCATGCGCTGACAGTCGGCTTTGATGAGGCAGCGCTCAAGCGTCTGCCGCCTGCGGAAACGCTCAATGACATCGGCGAAGCATCTGCCGCCTATCTCCGTTATCTGTTCATAACGAAGCAGCCGGATGCGTCGATGATGCCGCAGGAAAACAGCGCCGGACTCCGCACCGATTACCGCTATATCTCCTGCCGTCTTGTCTCCGCGGAGATCAGCCGCATCAAGGCGCTCGAAACCGACGGTCTGCCCTCCTATCTGGTGCAGATGCAGGTCAAATATCAGGTTCTGAACAGTACGGGCGGCATCGAGGATGTGATCCGGACGTCCATGCAGCTGACCCTTACGCGCAATGCATCGACCGGCGCGCTGACCTATACCGGCTTCAGCGATGCGCAGATGCGTGCAACCGGTGCCGTGACCGGAAGAAAAAACACGGCAGCATAAACAGCCGGTGATTCGCAGATGTGCGTGATACAGCGCCGTCTGGGATATGGATACATATTCAACCCCTGAAAGGAGCTATCTCAATCATGAAAAAGGTTGCAGTCATCATGGGAAGCGACAGCGATTTTCCTGTCGTCAAGGGCGCTCTGACAGAGCTCAAGAGCTTCGGCGTCCCGTTTGAGGCGCATGTTATGAGTGCACACAGAACCCCTGCGCTTGCTGCGGAATTCGCTGAAAATGCTGAGAAAAACGGCTTCGGCGTCATTATCTGTGCAGCAGGCATGGCGGCACATCTTGCCGGCGTCATTGCCGGACATACCACGCTGCCGGTGATCGGCATCCCCTGCAAGGGTGCACAGCTCGACGGGCTCGATGCCCTGCTTGCGACGGTTATGATGCCTTCCGGCATTCCGGTCGCAACGGTCGCCGTGGACGGCGCAAAGAATGCAGCGATTCTTGCCGTGCAGATGCTGGCGCTCTCCGATGAAGGACTTGCAGCACAGCTCAAGACGCGCAAATCCGAGATGATCGTCGGCGTGCGGAAAAAGGATGCGGCTTTGCAGGAGATGATCGCGGAGCTGTAACAGGTGATGTGATATGGTAGTATGTTCGCAGTGCGGAAAGAACATCGCGGTGTGCTTTCCGGCGTCCGCTGACGGCAAAGGGCTGTGCCTGATCTGTGCGAAGGAGCGGAATCTTCCGCTTGCCGCAGCTGAGATTGTCTGCGGGGATCGGACGGATGATGAGACCGGGCAGATGCCCGCGGAAGTGCCGGTGCCGCAGCCTGTGCAGACGGAGAAGGCGGAAATCTGCGCCTTTTGTCAGAAGCGGCAGCCTGTGATCTGCTCAAACAAGCGCGAATACGGGCTGTGCCGCGAATGCGCATGGCTGCTGTATCCGCAGATCGACATACATCAGGCAGAGGCAGACGGGCTTTCCGTAGAAGCTGCGTGTGCGCGTGCCGTTCCGCAGAATCCGTGCGGGATATGCGGCATACGCGATGCGCAGGTGCATACATTTGACGGCGAATTCTGTATCGTATGTGCCAAACGGAACGGCATGCCCGAGGCGGACAAATTTGCACGCAGAATGGGCATTGCCGCAGAGGCGCTTGACGCATTTGTGCAGAAGGTCGATGCCGCGGAGCAGCAGGCACATACCGCAAAAACGGATGCTCCGACAGTGCCGCAGAACGATGCGCCGAGATTCCGGCTGCTGGATACGTTTGCAGTCGGTGACCGGAACATCCTGATCGTTGCAGATCGGGAGACCGGTGTGCAGTATATGACGAACGAGCAGTTTTCCGGCTTTTCGCCGCTGCTGGATGCAGATGGCAAGCCGCTCATCGCCCGCTTCTGAGGACAGAACATGGCAGAACTGAAAGTATGTGAATGCTGCGGCAAAGAAACGGCAGCGGTGTTTATCACGAAAAAGACCGGCGATTCGGAGCAGCGGCAGGCACTGTGTCTGCAATGCGCCGGAAAGCAGAAGATCCCGACCGTCAGGGAATATGTGAAGCGGCAGAAGAAACCGGATGCTGCTGTCCGGATATGTGAACAGTGCAGAGAACGGCCTGCCACGGTTTTCGTATCCGTTTCAAAGGACGGCGAAGCGCCGGAACAACAGGCGTTCTGTGCATTCTGCGCAAGAGAACAGGGCATTCAGCCTTTGAAGGAAACGCTTGAAAACCTGGATATTTCAGATGAGGAACTTCGGGAAATCCATACGGATATTCTGAACCGGACACAGGCGCAGCAGCCTGAGGGCATTCTGCAAAGGCTCCGGCGCAGATTCCGGAAAAGCTAAACAATGCGGAGCAATCCGCAAATATATATGTAATCTATTTTAGGAGGAACATAAAATGGCAAATGTAACAAAAGGCGAGCAGCTCTATGAGGGCAAGGCGAAGAAGGTCTTTGCGACCAGCGATCCCGATCTCGTGATCGTCGATTACAAGGACGATGCGACTGCAGGCGACGGCGCAAAGAAGGGCACGATCAAGGGCAAGGGCGTCATCAACAACCAGATGACGAACGTCA
>CAMHUJ010000019.1 GCA_946188175.1 uncultured Ruminococcus sp. | reverse complement strand
TTTAGGAGTAATTATATCATTAATATTGGCTTTTTGCTTTGCGCTGTGATACCATATATGTTATAATAAAAACAAGGACAATTCGTCCGACATTTTATCATAACGAAAGAAGGTTCAAAAATGGCTACACAGTACTATGCAGGCAAATGGAACGATCATGATATCGTGTTGATCGCTGATGAGGGCGAGGAGCTGCGCTTTGACGGTCAGACAATCGCGGAGAACAAGCCCGGGCTTCATATGTCTGTCGGTATGATCGGCACAGTCCCGATTGATCCGGCGCTCTCGGTTGTTGTCCGTCTGGAAAACGGCAGCTGCTCCTGTATCGTCGGAAAGCCGCTCGATACACAGTACGACAAGGAGACCAAGACCTTTTCCGCGGAATATAACGGACATAAGATCGAAGGCAACAATAAGAAATTCAAGGGCACGCTGATCATCGACGGCGCAGAGGCCGATAAGGAGGACAGCGGTCTGCGCGATTACGGCATCCTCGGCTCCCAGCCCGATGCAAACGGCAAGCGCATCATGGGCGTATTTGAATCCTCCGGTCTCAAGGTCATCTGCAAGTTCTATGCAGAGGCTGAAAATGTCAGAATGATCCCCTGCAAGAAGCAGGGCGGCGAGCTGCTTCCGATCAGCAGCAACGGCGAGGATAATTTCGCAACGGGCTTTATTCTCGGCATGTGCATTCACTGATTATGATTTCTGAAAAACCTCCGGCAGATGCCGGAGGTTTTTTACTGCCGACTTGTGATTAGTGACAAAAATCGCAATAAATGAGTTGTCTATAGCAATAAATGATATAAATACAACTTGGATGCATTGACTTTCCCCTGTGAGTATGCTACAATGAAATAGATACAATCCGTTTGTGCGAATCGGGAGGAAAATCATATGAATATAGCTGTTGCGCAGTCCGGCGGTCCGACCTGTGCGATCAATGCATCGCTCGTCGGCGTGTTCAAGGAATCCCTGAAGGAGCCTGAAATCGACGCGATTTTCGGTTCCGTCAACGGCATCGAGGGTATGATCGAAAACCACCTGATCGACCTGAAAACGATGATCTTCACGAACGAGGACATGGAGCTGCTGCGGCAGACCCCCTCAACGGTGCTCGGCTCCTGCCGCTATAAGCTGCCGGACTGGCACGAGGATGAGAGCGTCTATAAGCGCATTCTCCGGACGATGCAGCAGCGGCAGATCGGTGCATTCTTCTATATCGGCGGCAACGATTCCATGGATACTGTGCAGAAGCTCTCCGCCTATTTCGCCGAGCAGGAGATCGACATCAAGATCATCGGCATTCCGAAGACGATCGACAATGATCTCTGCGTGACCGACCATACGCCGGGCTTCGGCTCCGCGGCGAAATATGTCGCTACAACAATGCAGGAGATCATTCGCGACAGCTCTGTTTACAGCATTCCTTCCGTGACGATTGTCGAGGTCATGGGCAGACACGCAGGCTGGCTGACCGCTTCGAGCGCGGTGCTGCACGGTCTGGGTGAGGCCGCGCCGCATCTGATTTACGTGCCGGAAGCGGATTTCTCGCTGGAAAAGTTCATGAAGGATGTCCGGCAGGAAATGGCAAAGCATAAGGCTGTGATCGTTGCGGTCTCCGAGGGCATTGAGGTGCCGGAGGGCGTGCAGTCCGGCGTAGTCGATAACTTCGGACACAAGTATCTGTCCGGCATCGGCAGCTATCTGGAACGTGCGGTCCGCGCGGAGATCGGCTGCAAGGTGCGCTCGATTGAGCTGAATGTCATGCAGCGCTGCTCCTCGCATCTCTGTTCGCGCACCGATATCGACGAATCCGAGGCAATCGGTTCGGCAGGCGTCCGCTGCGCACTCCGCGGCGAGACCGGCAAGGTCATGGTATTCCGCCGCCTGAACGATATGCCCTATACGGTGACGATTGAGACCGCCGATGCGAAGGAGGTTGCGAACCGTGAGAAGGCGCTGCCGCGTGAATACATCAACGCCGCAGGCAATAATATCACCGATCAGGCGCTCGGCTATTTCATGCCGCTGATTCAGGGTGAGCTTGTGATCCAGATGAACCACGGCGTTCCGGCGCATTTCACGATTCAGGAGTCTTTGCTGAAATAAAAAATACAGCCCGAAAGCATGTATCTGCACTGCTTTCGGGCTGCTTTTTTCGGCTTACAGTTCATGCCGGGCGGCTTTGATGATGTATCTGCCGCTGACAACGGCGCTGTCAGTAAAACACCGCAGCATATCTGATCTGTTATCAGAAATGCTGCGGCTCTGTGAGAAACGCAAAAACCGTTGCGGTATTATTTTTTTGCATCCTCCGGTTCCGCTGCCGGTTTCTTTTTGCCGCCCAGCGGGATTTCGGTACCGTTTGCGATGCGTTTGAGATTCTGGATATGCTTGCTGATAATGATAACGGCAATGACGGCGAAGAGCATCGTTTCAAATACATCGCCCGTTGTGATAAACCAGAAGACAGGCAGTGCAGCCGAGCAGATAATCGTTGCAAGCGCGATATATCTGGTGACGAGCAGAATCACGCCCACTATGCCGAGGCAGATCAGCAGGAACTGCCAGCTCAGCGCGAAGATCAGACCGAGCAGCGATGCAAAGCCCTTGCCGCCGCGGAACTGCATCCAGAACGGGAACATATGCCCGAGAATGACGCAGACGCCCGTGACAGCAGGCAGATGCGCGCATGCTTCCGGATACGGAATCACATGCAGCAGCAGGAAAACCGGCAGGAATGCCTTGAGGATATCCACGAGCGCGGTGGCTGCCGCAGCGCCCTTGCCCATGGTGACAAGTGCATTGGATGCGCCCGCATTGCCGGAGCCCTTGCTGCGGATATCAAAGCCCTTGCAGCGTGCGATGATCGCTGCCGTATTGATGTTGCCGAGCAGATATCCGATGAGGATGCCGCCCGCATACCAGAGAACTGTACTCATCTGTTGATTGAAACCTCACTTGTGCCGCCCGTCTGAACCAGATAGTTCGGATTTGCGGAGAAGTGCTGCGCCTTTGCGCTGAGGATTGCAATATCAAAATTGGAATCAATCAAAGTCAGCTCGGCATCTGCCGTAAAGCTGCCGATGTCCATTGCGTGATTGCCCTCGAGCCGGATTGTCGCATTACACTGCCGCAGGCTGATTGTCGGAGAAGAATCGCCGGAGCCGATGCCGATTGCATTCTGACCCGTAAATTCCTCGTTGATTGTCGAATCGCGGAGCGTGATCGTGCCGCCGCCGGTTTCGGAGCCGATGCCGCCGACAAACGTACCCGAGCCCGAGACCGTAATGCAGGCGGTATTGCAGAGGATATCCGGTTTGCCGTCCATGCAGCCGATTGCGATGCAGCTTGCCATACGGATTGAGAAATCCGCCTCGCAGCCGGAAATCATGATCTCGGCATTGCCTTCATGGGTGCCGATACCGACGCCGCTCTTGCCGGTCATTTCAAAGAACATCCGCGTACCCGTGACGGAGATTTTCTGTCCCTTGCCGTAGCCGGAGCCGATGCCGACGCACTGTCCTGCATTGGAGAGGATCGTCAGGATACCGGCGAGGTCGATGTTGATCTCACCGCAGGCAAGATCGGGGTCGTTGCCGATTGCGAATGCCTTGGAATTATCCGCACGGATGCTGAGATTGCCGTTTCCGGTCAGGTGCAGCCGGCTGGATTCCGGCACGAGAATGCCGCCGTTATCCATACGGTTATCGCCCTGAAATTCCACGGTGACATTGGAATTTTTGCCGAGCATGATTGCCGGTGCGACGATCTGCTGCGGCAGGTTGAAGTGCACGTCGCGCAGAATGATATGGCAGTCGGTGTCATCCTTGACCTTGATATGCACGCCGCTTGTCTCATGGAAATCGCCGATGATTTCGATGAAGGGCTGTGCGATAAAGAGATCGGTAAAGTGTTCCGCATCGAGCCGCGGCAGATGCACCATATCCTCGCCGTCGCTGAGCATATAGGTCTTCTGCATGATCTGCTTTTCGGCGCTCGCGCTGAATTTTGCGATCATGGCTTCGATGTGCGTCGGGATTGCCGGAACCGGCAGTTCATTCGGAACGGATGTGAAATTGCCCTGAATAAGGTCTATGCCGAACCGGATCACGGCGCGCAGCTCCTCGACGGTTTCCACGCCCTCGGCAAGCGCCATAAAGCCGTTTGCGTGTGCGAATTCAATGATATTCGTGACGAAATGCTGCTTCTTGGGCTCCTCATGGATGCTGGAGATCAGGCTTCGGTCGATCTTGACGTAGTTCGGCGAATACCGCAGCAGATTCGAGATATTGGAATATCCCGTGCCGTAATCATCGACGGCGATTGCCATATGATTCCGTGCGCAGCGCGCCTGAATCATGCTGAGCTCCTCGCCCTCGGTTTCCGCCTGCTCGGTGAATTCGACGACAAGCTGCGGCAGGATTGCGCTGTACTGCTCGCGGAGCTTTAAGAAGTCTGTTTCATTGAGGAAATGCCCGGGGATGCTGTTGACAAAGATACGTTTATCCGCAAATTTTTCCCGATTTGCAGCAATATATTTCAAAACATTGTTATAGGTCAGCCATTCGACTTCATAGAGTCTGCCCGACTGGGTTGCATAGGTCAGGAGCGTCAGCGGCGCGATTTTCATGCCGCCCGCGGTACGCATCAGCGCCTCATAGGCGAAAATCTGACCCGTCTTTGCATTGACGATCGGCTGGAAGCAGTAGGAGAGCAGGTTTTCGTTCAGCACGCGCTCCATTTGTGCAGCCTCGGCATCGGTCAGCGAGGGCTTTTCCGGTGCTTCACTGCCGCTCTGGCGCTGTGCATCCTTCATCGTGACCGCTTCGGCGAGCAGCGCCTCGAGCGAGAGTGTGCTGCTGAGATCGGAGCTGACTCTGCCGAACGAAATCTCCATGGTATAGCTCTTGCCGGACACCTGATTATAGCTCTGCATGCGCTTTTTCAGCACACCGATCAGCGCCTCGGAGGTATTTATCTGAATATCGGACTCAAAGAACGCGATCATGAATTCGTCGCCGCCGATGCGCGCCGCCGTAACATCGCTGTCGATGCTGTCGGTGATCGCGTTTGCAAGGCTCAGCAATGCCTGATCGCCTTCCGCTCTGCCGAAGATACTGTTGATCTGGCGCAGGCGGTTCAGCCCGATGACGATCATGATCAGCCGCTCGTCGTCATGCTTTTCGTTATGAATCCGGTCGGTCAGTGCCTTCAGGGCGCCGTGCAGATTCAGCATGCCGGTCAGCGAATCGCGGACGCGCGCCGCAACGAGCCGCTCGTTCATCGCCTGTAATCTGGAGGTAGCAAGGCAGGAGCCGATGACATTGCCTGCCATATGGATAAACTTCGGGAGCTTGAAGCTCTCCTCATCGAGGTCTTCGCCGTAGTAGGCGTAGTAGCCGTAGACCTCATCCTGCATATAGATCGAATTGAACAGGATCGTTCTGCCGGAAGCGAGAATATCATCCATGCCGGGGATCAGCACGGCACGCTGGATGATCGCAAACTGCTTTTCCTTGCGTCTGTGCATGACGGCGCTCATCAGCTCGGTCGAATCGGCAAACTGCTGCAGGCTGCTTGCGGTCAGATCGACGCTGAGGGAATCGCGCAGGCAGAGATAGGAATTTTCCGGAATGCATCCGGAAATGACATCGAGAAAATCAATGACGGTCGGCTGCTGACGCTCGAGCATGGAGCCGAGCAGCCAGTGCTCCTCGGATTCCTGTGCCATGCTGATTTGCAGCCGGTCATAGAGATCATGGATCGCCTGATTCTGGTCACGCTGCTCGGTGACGAAGCAGCCGCAGGATTCGGAAATCCGGAGCAGCGGCTTGATCTCGGTATCAAGGCTGACATCCTCACCGTCGAGAATCAGCTCTGCCGTATCAAAGAATGCGGCACAGAGCCGGTCATAATCCTTGATGCAGGTTGTCAGGCGCGGACTGTGGAAGCGTTCTTTGATGATGCCGTCCGAGCCGGTGACGATGACATCCTCCGGCACGCGCAGACCGTGGCTGTGCAGCACGGCACAGACCGCGATTGCCATTTCGTCATTGACGCAGACAATCGCATCGGGCGTATCATGGGCAAGAAAGCGCTCGGCGGCTTCCTTCGCGGGAACTTCCCAGTAATTGCCGTAGCCGACGCGCTCCTCCTCAAACGGGAGATTATATTTCCGCAGTGCTTCGCTGTAAGCCATGACCATGCACTCGGAGCCGTAATTGCCGCGGATGCCGGTCATCAGATTCACGCGCTTGCACTGATGCTCGCCGAAGACATGGTCCAGCAGGGCGCTGAATGCCTGAGTGGAGTAGGAGTACAGCGAGGGAACGCCGTCCATTTTGCCGTCATAGGACAGAATCGGAATGCGGTGCTCCTTTGCAATCGCGGCAATCGTATTTGTCACGACGCGGTTTGCGATTGCTTCGCTCATAATCACGATCATATCGACGATCTGTAACGGGATCAGGTCGAATACGCTGTAGCAGCTCTGCTCGTGCAGGCTGTTCGGGCTCTGGTCGAGACTGGAATTGAACACCAGAACGGCATAGCCGCGCCGGTGTGCCTCATCTGCAAATTTATTGACGCTTTCAAGCACCTCCGGATTGTGAATCCGCGAAGTGCAGAGCGCAAAAACCAGACGGTTATTCAGCATCGAATCCCTCCCTTCACAGTCAGAGTTTATATGTAATACGCATACATTTAATTATTGTTATTGTAACACAATTTCGACAGTTTGTCAATAAGAACTGCACAAAAAACCGGAGCGTTTTTTTGAGGTTCTGCGTGGAAAATGCCGAGAATTCGTCATGTTGCACGAGAAACGCGCTTCATTTTTGTTCATAATTCGTTCATTAGCGTTCATATATTATCCACAAATGATTGACATTTGAAATGATTTGTGATACAATAATAATAGGGAAGAAGTATCTGCTGTCAAAGCGGCTGCTTCTGCATCCTTTTTTTGAAGGCTTTGATACCGACCGCATTCCTCATGACACAGGCATGATATGATCCCGGCACAGATCACAAACCTTGAATCAGCAACATTTCCGGAATTGCATCACATTGGATTGAGAACAGCTGCGGCAGTCTGCCGCTGTGACACGAGAGGAGGTTCGCGCTGCAACAGCGCAATGCAGAATGAATTATTACGTTGATATGAATGCCGCTCTGCTGCCCGGCATGTCCGATACGGACGGACGGATTCTGACAGAGGCGGAATCTGCGAAGCGGCTTGCGGAATTCCGCGACAGCAATATGAAAATGATCGTTGCTGCGCCGTATTTTCAGCCGGAAGCCTGCACACCGCAGGATTTTCTGAAGCTGCGCAATGAAAAGATCGCCGCGATCAGCGAGGAAGCGCAGCCGATCCGGATTGTCGGCGGTGCGGTTCTGCCCTTCGGCTACTGCACGGCGTATCCGCGCGACCTGAAGCAGTTTGCACTCGGTGATTCGGATTTTATTCTGGTCGATCTGCCGCGCGAGCCGCTGACGGAGGCGTTTTGCGAGGAGATTTCCCGTCTGCGGATTGTCAGCGGACTTTGTCCGGTTGCTGCCGATATCGACCGCAGCTTTGAGGTGCTGTCGCCCGAGGAGCTGATTGCGCTGCGCAAGGCAGGCATTCTGCTGCAAATTTCGGTCAGCGGCGTGCTGCGGCAGGATTACCGCAAGCTGTCGCTCTATCTGCTTGCGAACCAGCATGCGCATTTTCTGGCGACCGGTGCGCGCGATTTCGGCGAGCCGCTGCGCTTTGTCGAGGCGATGCGGATTATCCAGCGCAGCCTGCCCGCACAGCTTTACCGCCGGATCAAGAACAATGCCGGTATGCTGCTCTCGAACGCGGAGCCCTCGGCATTTCTGGAGTAACCGGCATACCATATAAATACGGTCAGACCGCAGCATATCCGGCAAATAATCCGGATATGCTGTTTTTTTATCCGGCGGCGCACTGTGCGATTGTGCCGGAGAGATTACGGATTGTTCACAAAACAGTTACGCTTCACCAAATTGCACTTAATATTTGTATAGATTTACGAAAATATACCGCGCGCTTGGCGGCGGTTTTGCAAAAATGTTTGTTGACATCTTGCGCAAAATATGCTAAAATGATATCGGGCATAATATGCATATGCCGAGAAACATGAGAAATCCGATATGAAAAATCGGGGATTACTATTTTGTGTACAGGAGGAACCATAAGATGAGAAAAACAAGACTTGCAGTCGCTGCAATGCTGCTTGCTTCCATGACCTGCGGCATGCTCGCCGGCTGCGGCGAAGAATCCAAATATGAAAAGCCGCTGGACTCCGCGACTGCGGAGGAGGTCGGACAGATCGCTGCGAGCGATGCGCGTCTGAAAGGTGAGCTTACAAATAAAACCGTCAAGTGGATGGCAAACTGGGACATCAATCCGGACGGCACCGGCAAATCCACGCCGATTGAGCTGGAAATCTTCCACGACCGCTATCAGGGCGAGATCGAGTATCATGCCGTAGACTGGAATTCGCGCTTTGATTCGCTGGCAAATGCGATCAACGGCGACGAGGGCATCGACTTCTTCCCGGCAAGCGATCTCGACTGCATCCCGAAGGGCGCGATCAAGGAAATGTTCGTCCCGATTGACGATTATATTGATTTCAGCGATCCGCTGTTTGCCGATATGAAGGATGAAATGGACCTGTTCCAGTGGAAGGGCAAGCACTATATCATCGTCAATGATGTCACCGGCGATAACTGCGTCGTGATCTATAACCGCGATACCATGGAGGAAAACGGCTTGAAGGACCCTGCAAAGCTCTTTGAGGAGGGCAAGTGGGACTGGAAGGCATTTCAGGATTCGCTCCAGCAGTTCGTCGATCCGGAGAACGGTCAGTTCGGTATTGACGGCTGGTGGTTTGAGGCGGGTCTCTCCGCAACCTGCGGCGTGCCGTATATCGGTCTCAAGGACGGCAAGCTCGTCAATAACCTCAAGGATCCTGCAATCGAGCGCCTCCAGAACTGGATGTTCGAGCTCGGCACCACGAACTGCGTCGCAATCGGCGTCGGCGATTACGGCTGGACTGCAATGCCGAATTACATCGGCGAGGGCAAGACGCTCTACTATCCGTGCGGCGCATGGGCACTCTATAACGACACATGGAAAAAAGACTTCGGCGAGAACGCAATGTTTGTTCCGATGCCGAAGGACCCGAATGCTTCCGAGTATTACATCCCCTGCGGCCTCGACGGCTATGTCATGGTCAAGGGCGGCAAGAATCCGGAAGGCGTTGCAAAGTTTGCAGCCTGCAAGCGCGTGACGATCACGAACGAGCGTGCAAACGCAATCGCAACCGAGCAGCTCTACAAGGACTACGGCTGGACCGATGAAATGGTCAATATGCTGCACAAGTGCCACGAAATGGCAAAGGCAAATCCGCACTACGACTTCTACACCGCTGTTTCCAACGATGTCAAGGATATCCTCGATTCCAACGAGAACGGTATCCGCGCTGCATCGAAGGGTCAGACCCAGTGGAGCGAATCCGTCGGCGTGATCAACTCTGCGATTGATGCATATCTCGCGGATGCGAACGGCTGATTTCATGCATTTATTCACAATTTTACCAAAGCCCGATGCATGCAGTGTCGGGCTTTGCGCTGCCCGGAAGCGCATGATAGTTACGCTGTCGTGCGCTTTTTATCGGGATTTATACGGCAAACGTGCACAGGTTCAATTTGTATTGTGTGCAAATTGCCTAAAAGCGAGAGGAATAATTCTACAGTCAGGAGCGTTGTTTCTGCTTGAAAACTATGCAAATCTATGGTATAATAAATAAGATGCAAGGGATAGGTATGCATCTGTCCGTATTGTCCGAAACCGTCAATTTCAGGAGGCGCAAACATGGGGTTCAAAATTAAAAACGGCGTTTTGCTGAAATATGAGGGCGCGGGCGCGCTTGAAAGGCTGGGCATCCGGAAACAGGATGAATCGCTCAGCCTGCCGAAGAATGTGACGTCGATTGCGGATGAGGCTTTTTCCATGAGTGATGTGAGCCGTGTGCTGATTCCGCCGAATGTCATTACCATCGGCGAGCGTGCGTTTGCGTTGTGCGCTGAACTCCAGACAGTCGATTTTTCCGGCGGTCTGCGCGAGATCGGCACCAATGCATTTGACGGCTGCCATGTGCTGAAAAGTGTCGTCATTCCGGAAACCTGCGAGACAATCGGCGCATGGGCATTCTGTAATTGCAGCGGTCTGCGGTCAGTCAAAATCTCAAGCAGGGTTGAGGCGATTGCGCGCGGCACGTTTTCCGGCTGTTCGCGGCTGGAGGAGGTCGTTGTTCCGGCGGGCGTCAAGCATATTGACAACCGCGCGTTCTATGCATGCGCGTCGCTGACGACGATCAACCTGAACAAGGGACTGAAAACAATCGGGCGCGAGGCATTTGCATGCTGCGCGTCGCTGACAACGGTCTATATCCCCGATACCGTAACCGAAATCGCCGAGGATGCCTTTGCAGGCTGCACGGAGCTGAAAACGATCATCATTCCGCCTTCCGTGACGAAGCTGCACCCGTTTGCATTCGGCAGCGATCACCATATTCAGACGATTACCACCGTCACCGGCAGCGTTGCACATCAGTACGCGCTGACGCACGGGATTATGTGCTATACCGAGAGAGAAGCGAATCTCCTGCGCGGATGCAATCCGGCATTCTTCATCGAGTACGGCATTCTCAAGAAATATACGCAAGAGTATAATGTGCGGGATATCATGATTCCGCAGGGCGTGATCCGTATCGGCAATCATGCGTTTGAGCAGAACCGTCAGCTTGCTTCCGGAGGGCGTGACGGAGATCGGTGCCTATGCCTTCAACGGCTGCCGCAGCCTGCAGCGCATTTATCTGCCGACCACGCTGAAATCAATCGGAAAATATGCCTTCCGCGACTGCCAGCTGCTGGAGGTCATTCTGCCGCAGGGCATGGAGACCGTCGAAGCGAATGCGTTTCAGGGCTGTACGTCAATGCGCCGCTTCTATATGCCGGATACGGTTTCGCATATGGATACTGAGGCGCTGCGTGACTGCATGTCGCTCACGGAG
>CAMHUJ010000018.1 GCA_946188175.1 uncultured Ruminococcus sp. | reverse complement strand
TCAAGGGCAACGGTTCTTCCAATATGGAGACCTATCATGCCGGACAGCATGTCACGCTGCATATCAATCCGGATGAACCCACGGAGTTTACCGATAAAAAGCGCGATAAGAAGCTCGGGCTCTTTGCGGGGACGCTCTTTCTCGCGTTTATCGGCTTCGGTGTGTATATGCTCATGTCGAAGGAGGAATAAACGATGCTTGCTATGGATACCGTGATTAACGGGCTGAATATCACAGGCGTTATACTGATGATCTTCGGTGTCGGCGGCATGATCACATGGCCGATCGTTGCGCGGCTCAAATGGCTGCGCTGCTCTGCCGAGGTCGAGGCGACTGTCACCTCGTATACGACACTGCACAGCAGCGGACATCATGCACCCGGAACGGCACCGAATCATGTTGAGTATGATTCTATGCAGGCAGCGATTTTCAGCTATACCTATGAAGGCAATACCTATACCTCAGGACCGGAGGTCAATACCAACGGCATCTGCGACCCGCTCGGCACGGTCCGGACATTCCGCGTCAATCCGAACAATCCGCAGGAATATATCGCCTCGAAAAAAGGCAACCGTGCAACGAATATTTTTATGATGATCGTATTTGCGGTTGTCGCCGTAATCGGGCTGATCAAGCTCATTGCGTAAGAAAATCAAAAAGGAGCCGGGACAATGGGAAATCTTTCGTTTGCAGTAATCAGCGGCTGGGCGCTGGCAATCGCGGCGTTCATGAATCCGGCGCGGCATAACGGCAATTAAACGGAATCTGACAGAAAAAGGAGTGACAGAGTATGTACAGATATCAGGCGCGGAAGATCAGGCAGAAGCAGCTCATTGACGGCGATATCAATTTCCGGCGGAACGGCATTTTGTCCCTGCTGGCTGTCCTGATTGCAGGCGGTGCACTGCTTGTGCCGAATCTGCTGCGGCGGTTCCGCTGCACAGAACCCGTGACGGCGACCGTGCTGGAGGGCAGAACCTATGAACGCAGGGGACGGCACGGCAGAAGCCATAAAGTTACCGAGCATATTTTCTCTTATCAGTATGAAGGCGAATTTTATTCCGATGTGTACGAGACGCTGGCTTCCGAAAAGATGCCGGAGATCGGCACCAGAATCGAAATCTATATCAATCCGGAGAATCCGGCGGAGTATTTCAACCGCGGCAGCCGTGACAAGGCACTCGTTGCCGGAACCTGTCTGCTGATCATATTCGGAGCGGCCGCAGTCTCGCAGATCTGGATTCCGAATCACAAATACGGGCAGTGATACCGCACAGAATGCAGCATAACAGGCAAATACACAGGTATGAAAACTGAACTGACAGCATCGCAGAAGGGAGACAGAGCATGGACGCACTGCTTGAGAAAATTGCAATGCACCCCTATTGGAGTCAGCCGCAGCATATGGTCGGGCTGGCATTCGTGATCGGCTTTTCGATTGCGCTGATCGTGACGATCATCAGCTGTGTCCGGAAGATCGAGCGCTGCCGCGTCAAAATCGAGGCGGAGATCATTGACAATGTCAAGCGGATGCGCACGGATGAAGACGGTCACCGCTATGCGTGCTATGTGCCGGTCTACAGCTATTTCTATGAGGGCAGGACATATACGCCGGAAGGCTACAGATCATCCGGCGCTCCCTATAAGGTCGGCAAGCGCGTGAAGCTGCATCTCGATCCGGAATATCCGAGCCAGTTTGCCGAGCGCGGTATGGATATCGGCAATGCAATCGGCTGGGGAATCGGTGAAGTGATCTTTCTTTGCGTCGGCATTCTGATGCTTCTGACGGAAGGAGAGTCCGCATGACGAATCAGATTGTTGCTGTACTGGTGGAGATTGTTTTTCGGCTGCCGGGGACGCTTTTGCTGCTGACCGGCATCTTCCTCACCGGATTTATGATCAGACGGTATTTCGTGCGGCGGAAGCGGCTTTCCGTGCGCGTGGAAGCGGAGCTGTATGCGTTTATGTCAGCGGAGAGATACGGGGAGGGAGGATATCCCGACGGCTATTCCTATCAGCCGCTGTACCGGTATGTCTACGAGGGCGTGACCTATATCCCGAAGCCGCACGGCGCATCGGTGACGTATACGCCGGAGCATAAGCTGAATCAGGACGGCAAAATCATTCTGTGGATCAATCCCGAAAAGCCGGATGATTACAGATTGCCGGAGGAGGAGCTCTGCGTGATGATTCTCGTGGTGGTCGCGGCGGGTATGCTCGGCGTGATCGGTGCACTGCTGCTTGCTGCGGTGTAAATGCCGCATATGAAATCATACCCATGATGAAAGGACGGGTCATATTTTGTCTGAACAGGAACATTTGCTGGCGGCACAGGTTGCCGCACAGAATGATGCCGCAGCACAGTTTGCGGCGCATAAGGATGCACAGGCGGACGCGGCAGAGCTGACCGAAGCATCGCTGCCGGAGCCGGAATCCATAGAGGAGAACGCTGCACCGGCGGAGCATGATCCCGCGAGAGATGCCGCTGCGGCGGAGCAGTCGGCTGCGAAGGCGGAATATGCGCATAAATCGAAGATCGGCGGACAGGCACTGATCGAGGGCGTCATGATGAAGGGCGCATTCCGCGGTGCTATGGCATGCAGACTGCCGAGCGGCGAGATCGACGTCGAAACATGGGATCTGCCTGCCGCATTCGAGACCGATCCGAAAACCGGCAAGCAGCGCATTGTCCGCAAATGGTATAACCGGATTCCGCTGCTGCGCGGCTGCGTCAATTTTGTGATGTCTATGGTGGACGGCTACCGCTGCATGATGAAGGCGGCGGAGAAGCAGTTTGACGAGGAGGTCGATGATTTCTGCGGCTGGAAGAAGCATGAGAAGATCGACAAGCTGTCCGAGGAGCAGGCGTTCGAGAAATTCAGCGCATGGTTTTCGGAATACCGCCGGAACAAGGACCTCGAAATGCTGAAAAAGGATAAGGATTATCAGGCGAAGGGCGATCCCGATGCCGGAACGATCCGTGCACGCTGGGCGTATCTGCAAAAGGCATCCGAGAATTACGAATATGAGGAGCAGAGCAAATTCGAGAAATGGCTCGATGAAAAGCTCGGCGACAAAATCTTCAATATCATCATGACGCTGGCAATGATTATCGGTGTTGTACTGGCGTTTCTGCTGTTCCTATGGCTGCCGCGTCTGGTCGTATCGTTTGTCAAGCCGCTGACCGACAGCCAGATTATCAAATCCTGCGCGGAGGGCCTCGTGAAGATCATTCTGTTCGTCGGCTATATGTGGCTGACGGGCAGGGCAAAGAGCATCCGCAGAACCTATGAATATCACGGCGCGGAGCATAAGACGATCGCCTGCTTTGAGGCGGCGCTTCCGCTGACGGTCGAGAATGTCAAAAAGCAGTGCAGATTTCACCCGCGCTGCGGTACGAGCTTCATCTTCCTCGTGCTGCTGATCGGTATTTTCTTCGGCTGCTTCAATCCGTATAAGATCGTCTGGCAGAGAGTGCTGTTCGGTCTGGTGCTGCTGCCGCTGATTATGGGCGTCAGCTATGAGCTGATCCGTCTCGCGGGCAGATATGACAATCCGCTGACGCGTATTCTCTCAGCGCCGGGTCTCTGGATGCAGCGCATCACGACGAAGGAGCCCGATGCCTCGCAGATCGAGTGTGCGATTGCGGCGATGACGCCCTGCATCCCCGAGAATCTCGAGGACGATGAGTGGTAAGCCCGCAGGGCGGGCTTACCACTCTGCACCGAAGTGAGTACTTGTGCAGTAAAAATGTACGGCTCGTCTTCGGTACGTTGTCAAGTGCCTGCCTGTAAGTATTGCAAGGGCTGCGCCCCGCGGGAGCGAACGGCTCGTCTGTAACAAGCGGTCATTCTTTCGGCTGTAAGCTGCAACAGAAGTACGGTGTTCGGCGCTGCGGTATCTGCTTGACAGCGGATGTTTTGAAAAGTTCATTTTTACTTTTCACGATTCACTTTTTATTTTGACTGGGATAAATCATCATGAAGCAATTTGACCCTGAACTGCACCGTGCACTGACGGAAGTGCTCCGGAACGGCGGCATTGACGATGCAGAGCTCGAGGCGAAATGGATTCTCGAGGATGCCGCATCCGAAGCCGATGCAAAGGCAATCGCAGTGCGCCGCGCAAAGCATGAGCCGCTGCAATATCTGCTCGGCAAATGGGAATTCTACGGGCTGCCGTTTTATGTCGGCACCGGTGTGCTGATTCCGAGACCCGATACCGAAACGCTTGTCGATGCGGTGCTTTCGCGTATTCCGGACCGCAGCGGTCAGCAGATTCTCGATCTCTGTACCGGCAGCGGATGCATCGCGCTGAGCCTTGCGCATCACCTGCCGCAGAGCCGCATCACCGGTCTGGAAAAAAGCCACGATGCCCTGCAATATGCAAGGCGCAGTCTGTCGGCGCTCGGGCTGAATCATGTGCAGCTGCTCGAAGCGGATGTGCTCGACCCTGCAATCGCGGCGCAGTATCATGAACTTGCGGCGGTCGTCAGCAATCCGCCTTATCTGACCGCGGAGGATATGCGTCACTTGCAGCAGGAGGTCACCTATGAACCCGCTGCGGCACTCGACGGCGGCGCGGACGGGCTGCATTTTTACCGCGAGATCACCCGCCTCTGGCGCAGTACGCTCTGTGAGGGCGGTCTGCTTGCATTTGAGGTCGGGATCTATCAGGCAGCGGATGTTGCCGCAATATTATCGCGAAACGGATTCGCTGCAATCGAATGTATCCGCGATCTCGGCGGGATTGAACGGACCGTGATCGGACGAAAGGAGTCCATATGACCAGAAAAGAACGCTCGGAGGCGTATTTGCAGGCGCATCAGGTGAAGATCAACCCTGTGCTGCCGGAGCTTTCGCCGGACGCAAAGTTGAAGCCTGCGGAGGAGATTCTGCGGCGCGCGGTTGCGGCGATGCTGGCATCCCAGATCGCAGCGGATATTGCGAGCGGAAACGATGCGCAGAAAAGTGCACAATTCTTCACGGGGCTGCTTGTCCGCTTCGGGCTGCAAAACGACCTGACACCGACAGAGCAGCGGCTGTTTGCTTATTATGATCCGGAGGCGCCGCATACGGTGTCCGCGGATGAGGCTGCCGATCTCTCGTGGCGCATTGAGATGTGCATGCCGCTGTTCTGGGCGTGCGGACTGCTCAAAGGTGAGCTGCCCTATCCTTCGCAGCCCTCGCAGATCGACGGGCTTGTGCGGATTCTTGCCGCGGCGGAGGATTTCGATGTTCTGCGGATGCTGACGGTGATGCGTCCCGAGGCGGAGATTCTCGATGCTGCCGACCGCATCTACCGCATGGACTGGGCATGTGTCGATGCGCTGGTCAACCGGACGGAGATCACCGGTGCACTGAATTATGACGTTGTTGTGGAGCAGCACAAGGGCTTTAACTGGATGATCGGCGCCTATGATGCCGAAAACTGGGACGACGTCAAACCGCACACTTAAATTAGAAATGAGAAATTGCGGTGTCCGCTGACGCGGACGATTTATATTTTAATATCATCGCCGTTAGGCGATACCACAATTTCTAATTCCTAATTTCTAATTTCTCATTCAATCACCCCCCGCTGCATGGGGAGAAAGGAATCAGATTAACATGGCAAAGGCTGAACTGAAAAAGAAGAATATTGCTGTTGTAAAGCAGGCGAGCAGGGAGGAACGCGAAAAGGCGCTCAAGGCTGCAATCGCACAGATCGAGAAGCAGTACGGCGCAGGCGCGGTCATGCGGCTCGGCGAAAATAATGTGCAGAATGTCAAGGCGATCTCGACCGGTTCCCTGACGCTCGATATGGCACTGGGTATCGGCGGCGTGCCGCGCGGCAGAATCGTCGAGATCTACGGACCGGAATCCTCCGGTAAGACGACCGTTGCGCTCCAGATCATTGCCGAGGCGCAGAAGGACGGCGGCGAGGCTGCATTCATCGACGTAGAGCATGCGCTCGATCCGGTTTATGCACAGGCACTCGGCGTCGATATCGACAATCTGCTCGTATCCCAGCCGGACAGCGGTGAGCAGGCGCTCGAAATCGCGGAGGCACTCGTGCGCTCCGGTGCGATTGATGTGATCGTCATTGACTCGGTCGCTGCTATGACCACGCGTGCGGAGATCGAGGGCGAAATGGGCGATTCCCATGTCGGTATGCTCGCAAGACTGATGTCGCAGGCAATGCGCAAGCTGACGCCGGTTATTTCCAAATCAAACTGCGTCGCTATCTTCATCAATCAGGTGCGTGAAAAGATCGGCGTCATGTACGGCAACCCCGAGGTCACGACCGGCGGCAGAGCGCTCAAATTCTATTCCTCTGTCCGCATGGAGGTCCGCAAGGGCGAGGCAATCAAGAACGGCGCCGAGGTCATCGGCAACCGTACCAGAGTCAAGGTCGTCAAGAACAAGGTCGCACCGCCCTTCAAGGAGTGCGAATTCGATATGATGTACGGCAAGGGCATCTCCCGCATCGGTGAGATTCTCGATCTTGCCACCGAGCTTGATATCATCCATAAGAGCGGCTCGTGGTTCAGCTATGGCGAACGCAAGCTCGGTCAGGGCAGAGATGCCGTCAAGGAGCTGCTGGAAACCGATGAAGCCTTTGCGAAGGAAGTTGAGCAGCAGATTCTCGAGAAGAAGGAGAGCATTGTCCTCGCATCCAAGAAGAACAAGAAGGCGGCTGCGGTCTCGGAGGCAAAATCCAAGGCGGACAGTGCGGTTGCGGCGACCGGTGCGGCGCTCGATGCGGCAGGCAGTGATCCGGACGACGATTTCGAGGAGTTTGCACCGGAGGAGTAATTGCTGAATCAGCATGAAAATCACGGAGATCACAAAGGGCAAGGGAAAGCTCTATGCCGTCACGTTCGAGGATGATTCGACGCTGTGGCTGCATACGGATTTGCTGCTCGGCGCGGGACTGCGCACGGGTGACAATCTGACGGCGGAACGCATCGCGGATTTGCAGCAGCAGGCGGCGGAGCACCGTGCCTATGAATACGGGCTGTATCTGCTTGAGAAGCGCGGATACTCCTACAGAGAGCTCTATGACAAGCTCATGACTGCGCCCGAGGCACAGGAGACTGCTGTCCTCAAGGCGCTGGAAAAGCTCACGCGCTACGGCTTTGTCAATGATGCGCGCTATGCGGAGCAGCTGGCAAGGCACTATGTCGAGGGAAAGAAATACGGGCTGCGGCGCGCTTCATTTGAGATGAAGCACCGCGGGCTTTCGCAGACGGATATCGATGATGCGCTTGCGGCATATGACAATGCAGAGACAATTTCGGCGATGCTGCTGGAGCTGCTGCAAAAGAAATATGCGCGGTATCTGACTGACCCCGACGACCGCAAATCAACTGAAAAGGTCACTGCGGCACTCGTCCGGCGCGGCTTTACCTATCAGCAGATCAGATTTGCACTGGAAGACTATTTTGCAAATAATGAAGAGCAAGAATGAAGTGAGGAGTGTGGAGTGAGAGAATGAGGAGTTGCGGTGTCCCACGTTTTGCAAAGCAAAACTGTGCGGTTTGCCTTTGGAAAACATGCGCTGACGCGGACGATTTATATTTCAAATATCATCGCCGTAAGGCGATACCACAACTCCTATCTGCAAACTCCGAACTCTCTTCTTCTTCCTTTTTTCAGGAGATATTTATGATTGTAAGCATGGTGTCACTTGGCTGTGCCAAGAATCTGGTGGACAGCGAACGAATGCTGCACCGGCTCAAAGAGGGCGGCTATACGCTCACAACAAATCTCGCAGAGGCTGACATCGCCATTGTGAATACCTGCGGATTTATTCAGGCGGCGAAGGAGGAGGCAATCGACACCGTGCTCGAGCTCGGTGCACTCAAGGCTTCCGGTTCGCTCAAACGCATCGTCATTACCGGCTGTCTCGCCGAGCGCTATCAGGATGAGGTCGCCGAGCAGTTCCCCGAAGCCGATGCCGTTATCGGAATCGGCGATCAGAACGATATCGTCAATGTGCTCGATGCAATCACAAAGGATATCCGCGTCACGCGCTTTGCACCGAAATGCAATATGCCGCTGACCGGTGAACGCATTGTCTCGACGCTGCCCTTTTATGCGTATCTCAAGGTCGCGGAGGGCTGCTCAAACGGGTGTACCTACTGTGCGATTCCCGCGATCCGCGGCAGATTCCGCTCGGTTCCCATGGAGGATGTGCTCGCGGAGGCAAGGCAGCTCAGCGCACAGGGCGTGACGGAGCTGATCGTCATTGCGCAGGATACCACGCGCTACGGCGAGGACCTTTACGGTCAATCGAAGCTGCCCGAGTTGCTGACCGAGCTCTGCAAAATCGACGGCTTCCGCTGGATTCGTGTATTATATTGCTATCCGGAGCGCATTACGGACGAGCTGATCGACGTTATTGCAAGAGAGGATAAGATCGTCAAATATCTCGACATTCCCGTCCAGCACAGCAATGATGCGGTGCTGAAAGCGATGCGGCGCAAATGTGACGCTGCAAGCCTGCGTGCACTGTTCAAAAAGCTCAGGGCGCGCATCCCCGGGCTGACGCTGCGGACAACACTGCTGGTCGGCTTCCCCGGCGAGACCGACGAACAGTTCACGGAGCTCTCGGAATTCGTGCAGGAGATGCGCTTTGACCGGCTCGGCTGCTTTGCATACTCCGAGGAGGAGGGGACGGTCGCGGCACGTATGGAGAATCAGGTCGATGAGGATATCCGGCAGCGGCGCGCAGACCTGCTCATGGAGCAGCAGATGCAGATCGCGGCGGAGCTCAATGCGGCGCGTGTCGGGAAGGATGCCGAGGCGGTGATCGAGGGCTATGACCGTGAGGCGGAGGCGTGGCTTGCACGGACGGCTGCCGATGCACCGGATATCGACGGGCGGCTTTATATCGCGGGCGCAGAGGACGACGGCTATGAGATCGGGCAGTATGTGCAGGTGCATATTACGGCGACGGTCGATGACTACGATTTGATCGGAGAGGTGAATTAAGCGTTGAATACGCCGAATAAGCTGACGCTGCTGCGTGTGCTGCTGGTGCCGGCATTTGTACTGTTGTTTTATCTGAGCTTTCCGGCTCATTATCTGGCAGCGACGCTCGTCTTTGTAGCGGCGGCGATTACGGATGCCGTAGACGGGCATCTCGCACGCAAGAACAACCAGGTCACGGATTTCGGCAAGTTCCTCGATCCGCTGGCGGACAAGGTGCTGGTCGTGACGGCGCTCTCCTGCTTCCTTCAGCAGCAGAAGGTCAATATTGTCTGCTTCCTGCTGATTATCTCGCGGGAGTTTATGGTCTCCGCGCTGCGTCTGGTCGTGGCGAATAAGGGCACGGTCGTACCTGCGAGCTTTGCAGGCAAGCTGAAAACGGCATTCACGATGATCGCGCTGATTACGGCACTGGTTTACTGGTCATTCGTGCTTGATTTCCATGCCTTCGGGCTCAGTCTGCCGGATATGGCCTATACCGTTGCGGAGGTCGTGCTGCAAATCCTCTTCTGGATCGCTGCCGTCCTGACCGTCTGGTCCGGCGCCGAATACCTCAAAGCCTACTGGAAGGACATCAACCCTGCTCAGTGAATGAGAAATTAGAAATGAGAAATTACGGTGATCCGTTTCGCGGATGATCCGGAATGGCTGCGGTGTGCTGTTTTGCATGCCGCAGCCTTTTTTACGGAGGAAGGATGCGGTATCCGCTTTGCGAATGATCTGAAATACGGTTCAATAATGACTAATTTTCAAATCATCCGCCGCAGGCGGATACCTTAATTCCTCATTTCTCATTTCTGATTTCTCATTCAAAAAGAAACGCTGCCGCAGAACCGAAGTTCCACGGCAGCACAGAGAGGGTTAAATGCACAATTACTCGGTGATCTCCTCGAGGCGGACATTCTGGATATAGACGGTCGCGGAAGAACCGCGGTGACCGAGATTGAATTCCAGTCTGCCGAAGGGATCGTTCTTATCCTTCATCTCGAAATCGTAGGTGAAGGTGGTCTTTTCAGTCGGGACGGTCAGCTTGGTATCCTCGAGATAGCGGATCCAGCCGGCCTGCGGTGCAGAGACGCAGACAACGATATCGCGCTCCTCATCCGCCCATGCATCAAATGTGACGCGATACTTTTTGCCTTTGATCATCGGCATTTCCGGCTGCACGAGCTGCACGCTGTAATCGACTGTGCCCTCGTCCTCGGTGGTGATGATCATGGTATTGTCCTTGATCTCGGCAGCGCCCTTGCCGCCCTCAAAGAGCAGGAATTTCCAGTTGACATCGTCGGTCAGATCTTCCGCCTCGGCGAAGTCGCCGTTATAGATGAAGTTGCCGTCTTCGAGCGGTTCGCGGTATGCGACCTCGGGCTTCTTGACGTTTGTATCATACGCAGGCTTCTGATAGACGCGGACGTAGTCGATCTCAAACTCCGCCTTGTCGAAATTGGTCGTATCGTCGGGATTGCCCGGCCATGTGCCGCCGAC
Source organism: uncultured Ruminococcus sp. (assembly GCA_946188175.1). Lineage (GTDB taxonomy): Bacteria > Bacillota > Clostridia > Oscillospirales > Ruminococcaceae > Firm-04. Next base: position 700 of record CAMHUJ010000018.1, on the reverse strand, counting down.
TGCGAGGTTCATCTGCACGAAGAAGGGCTGATCGAACGGTGCGGGATAGGGCTTTTCATCCTCACCCTGCACAGCGGTGAACCAGTCATTGACGGTCAGATAGCATTCGCCGTCGATATACCAGCGCATTTCGCCCGGCTCCCATTCGACGCTGTATTCGTGGAAATCGCTTGCGAAGGTGCCGTTATCGAGGACGACGGTGCCCTGCTGCTCTGCATGCGGCTCGCCGTAATGGACGGTGCCGTATGCGGTCTCGGTTGCGGAGCCGAGGACTTCCATGATGTCGATTTCGCCGCATTTCGGCCACTGACCGTAGTGACCCTCATCCTGCGGCATCATCCAGATTGCCGGCCAGAGACCCTGACCCTCGGGCACCTTTGCGCGTGCGACAACCTTGCCGTAGGTGAAATCGGTTTTGTTCTGTGAATTGACCTTGCCGGAGGTATAGTAATCCTTGCCGTCCTTTTCAGTTTTGATGCCCTTGAGGACGAGGCAGCCGTCGCGGAGGAAGATATTGTCATCCGAGGCGGTATACTCCTGCAATTCTTCATTTGTCCAGCCCGGCTCGCGCAGCTCACGGTTCCAGATCGACTCATCGAGGGTTGTACCGTCGAACTCATCGTGCCACAAGAGGTTGTAGCCTTCGAGCGCAGGGGCTTCGGTCTTGGGTGCTTCGGTGGTCTGTGCCTCGGTTTCGGGC
>CAMHUJ010000017.1 GCA_946188175.1 uncultured Ruminococcus sp. | reverse complement strand
GGACTGTAAATCCGTCACGTTAGATACACCGCAGGTTCGATTCCTGCCTTGCCCAGCGGGCAGTGCCCGCCTCCGGTTTTGCACTCCGGAAGCGATGCTTGTTATTATGATTTGCATTGCTCCGGAAGAGGCGGGCATTCTCTCCCAATAGCGGATTGCATTTGGTCGCATAAGCCTAACCGGAAAGGCAGCTGTTTGCTAAACAGTCAGTAGCCGTGTGATTCGCGGTGTCTGGTGAGAACTGTTCAAATGGAGATGTGTCAATACAAACTCATAATAATGCATTTTGCTTATTGGAAAGTGCTTTATCGAGGAATTTGTAGTAGATGTGGATTTTTCTCGGTATATTGCGGTTTTCATGTGTTTCTTCAATTGTGATGTATTCAACAAGTTCAAGAAGCATCTCACGGGTAAGTACCTCAACCCCTGCATACTTTTTCAGCCGCCGGATAAACTCGTTCACATCCTGCTCGTCCTGATTGGCTGCATCAAGCCGTTCCTGAATTGCGTTTGCCTCTGTCTGCAAGTCCTTATTCTCTGCAAGATATTTTTCCAAAAGTTTCAAACATACTTCTTCGGGAACCTTGTCAAGAACCATATTTTCATACACGCTTTGCGTCAGTGTATCCAGTTCCGCAAGACGATGGTCGATCTCGCGTTTGCGCTTTGCATCACTGGCTGTCTGAGAAGAACGGACACCAGACTTCTTTTCAAGAAACTGTTTCCTTGCCTTGTCCTCGTCAACAATCAGTTGCAGTTTGGATTGAATATCCGCGATTACGAGCGCTTCCAGTACGGATCCCCTGATCGTATGAGTAGAACAGTAGTTTTTGCCATACCGAATGCGATGTCCGCAGGAATAACCGATGACATCTCTTTTGCGATTGAGCCACACCTGCTTCATTTTATATCCACAATCGTGACAGTAAAGTAATCCTGAAAAGATGGACACAATCCCTCGGTGGTCCTTTTTACCTCTGCTGACCGAAGCATCATATTCCTGAGCCTTATCCCACAGTTCCTGCGAAATGATCGGTTCATGATTATGTTCGATCACAATCCAATCCTCTTTGTCTTTATGAATCCGTTGATGATTCTTATAACTGACGGTGGTATCACGCATTTGTGCCAGTGTCCCAATATAGATCGGGTTCTTTAGAATTCTCCTGACGGATGTTCTGCACCACAAATCTGTTAAAGACTTTGTATTGGGCTTTCCAATTTTCATATAGTAGTATGCGGATGGCGATGGGATCTTTTCATCATTCAGGATTTTAGCGATTGTAATCATTCCAAGACCTTTTGCCCGCAGTTCAAAGATTCGGCGTACAACTGCGGCAGCTTCAGGATCAATAATCGGAGTGTGCTTTTCGTCATCACTCCTTATATATCCGTAAGATGCCTTTGAGGACTTGTACTTTCCCTTTTTCGCATTGGATTCCAAAACCGCCCTGATCTTTTTCGATGTAGAGGCGCAATGCCACTCATTGAAGATATTCACGATTGGCATCAAATCCATGCCGGGGCTTTGAGAATTGAGCGTGTCAACATTATCCGAGAGTGCAATAAACCGGACATTATACATCGGGAAGATATAGTCTGTATACTGACCGACCTGAATATAGTTTCGTCCGAAACGGGAAAGGTCTTTGCATATAATCAGATTGATCTTGCCGTTCTTCGCATCATTCAGCAATCGCTGCACGCCCGGTCTGTTGAACGTCGTTCCGGATATTCCGTCATCAACGTACTCATCATAAACAGTCCAGCCCTGTTTGGATACATATTCCGTGAGGATCGCCCTCTGGTTTTCGATGGAGAGTGATTCGCCTGCGCGTTCATCATCGCGGGACAGCCGCATATAGATGCCCACGCTGTAATTTGTCTGCTTTGGTACCATAATACTCCTTTCTCCCAAAGCAGCTATTTCCGATAGATACTATTATATCACATTCCATCGGAAATAGCCAGCCCTTCGGGAGCATTTTTACGCTTTTTTCTGTTTAGGCGCGGAGGAGCTCTTTCATGGCCTGATCGTATGCATTTCTGTATACGACTTCATCCAGGTCTTTCTCACCGGCATAGTGGCTCACAACGATGTATTTTCTCCCCTCAATTTCAAATTCCTGTTCCTGTGTTGGACATTTCCTGTACTGCTCGTTCAGTTCTTTTGCATTTGTCTTTTTCATCATAATCCCTCTCTTTCTGTATAGGACACGATTCATGGTTATGTTGCATTATTCTCCGTCATTTCCGGCAAGTTCTCTGATCTCGTCTTCAATTCGTCTGATGTCCTCCTGCATCGTCAGCCGTTCTGCCTGATCTGCCTGTCGGAACTGATCGGAAAGATATTCCGCATAGTCTTTTGTATGCAGCGCATACAGGAACCGATCGTCCTGCGGCTCATCGGGTGTCCGGGGCGCATACCGGTTATACCACTCCTGGAGCGTCCGGAGCATATCGGCGATCTCTTTTTCAAAAACTGTCATATATACCTCCTTTCCTACTTGCAAACAGATGTTCTATATGTTATAATAGAATTGAATGATGATGGACAGGGGGCGAAAAGTTATGCAATGTGATTTTCAGAATGTGACCGATACGCTGATGCGGAATCTGGCATCTTCGACCACGGTGTACTATATCAATCTGCTGAATACGCTTTTCGCCGCTTATCTTGCGGATGCGCATATCTATCAGTTTGAACGCTTCACCAGCGCCAAGCTGCACAGCGGCACGATTCGTGTTTCGCCGGAAATGAGTGAGTTCTATCTGAACGCAGACCGTGAAGTGCTGTGCAAAGACATTGCAGAATTGCTCCCGTATATCTTCGACCAGCCAAACACCTACAAGGAGCTTTACGATCTGATTCAGTATGACGATACGCTGTCTGCGCCTTTGCGGAAAGAGATTCTCAGCCGTGTACCGAAGCAATATTCCGACAAGGATTCTCTCGTCAACATGATCTACGAAGCGGTGTTCATTGCCGTTACCAGACAATACGAGAAAGCGGATAAAGGCTATGTTGCGTCACGTTATGCAGCCGATGCTGTTCCGTTCCGGGATGCCTTGTTTGCAAACAGCGAGTACATTGCTCCCTGCCGCCACTTCTGCGGTCGGGATGCAGAGCTTGCCGAGCTGCATTCTCTGGTGCAGGACAATTCCACGGTGATCGTAACAGGCATTGCCGGTATCGGTAAAAGTGAGCTTGTCCGCGCCTACGCAGAACGGCACAAATCTGAATACGAGTACTTCGGATACTATTTCTACAAGGGTAGTTTGAAAACGATGATTGCAAATATCATCAGCAATCCGGTCATGACAGATGAGAATGAACGCTATCGCCGGAATATGGAACTGCTTGCCTCGCTCGACAAAAGCGTTCTGCTCATTATTGACAATTTCAACGCTTCACCTGAAGAAGATGACTGCTTCTACGATCTGCTGGATCTGGACTGCAAAGTCATTTTCACATCGCATATGCATTATGACGATCTCTGCGTGTACGAGCTGACAGAATTCCGTTCAAATGAATTGCTGTTGCAGCTGATCGGCAAGTTTTACGAGTACAAGAACAATGAACAGGATGCGCTGCTGAGAATCGTTGAGGCGGTTGACCGTCACACGTTTTGTGTGGAACTGTGTGCAAGGCTGATGCACAAGGGCTTCTATACGCCCAAAACACTTTCCGCAAAACTGACCGGCGGTCTGAAATCCATACTGGAGCGGTTTTCTGCAACCAAAGACAAACATCCGAAGAAGAAAACCTGTTACGATCATATCAAGGATTTGTTCGGGCTGATAGAATTGCCGGACGAATACCGGAATGCAATGCGGATGCTGATTGCTGCGCCCTGCTCCGGAATCCGCAAGGATACAATGGCGGTTTTGATGTGTCTGGATAATATGGTCATGCTGGATGAATTGGTCGAGCTGGGGCTTGTCCATGAATTTGCAAACGGTACGATCACTTTGCACCCGATGCTCCGCACCCTTGTGAAATCTGAGCTGAAACCCGACAGTGAAAACTGCGCCCCGCTGATTTCTTCTGTCCGTGCCGTCTGCATCAATGAGCAGGCAGACACGGAAATTGATGCTGAAAAGATGCTGGAATTGATCGACTTTGCTGTCAGGGATATAGAATACAGAAATCAGCGGGAGCAGTTCATATTCGTCAGTGATTGCTTCAACTTCGCTGACCGCATCGGCAGCATTCCGCATATGGATTCACTGATTACACTGGAAAAGCAGATGCTTGATACTGAGGATGCACAGCAGAATGCGCTGTATCTGACTGACATGGCTGCCTGTGAGCTGCACCGGAATAATTACCCTCGGGCACTTGCTTTGCAGGAAGAGGCTGTTCAGAATGCAATGCAGTTTTCCGATTCGCTGCTGCAAGCAAATTCGCTCAGCACCTACGGTTATTTCCTGATTCTTGTCAATCGGAAACCGGAAGCTCTGAAAGCACTGGAACAGAGTGCTGCAATGTTTCAGAAGATTGAAGCTGACGGTGTTTTCACCTATGACAAGTACAGGACAACGATCATCTATGCCGATCTGCTGTTCTCGCTCGGACAGCATGATGCCGCTGTCAAACTGGTATCCTCTGCCGAAAGTACACTGAATGAAATGCAGCTTGACCATACCGGGGTTTATGCAAACTGCAAGTTCACACTCGGAATCTATCGTCTCTGCCTGCATGATGCAGCGGCGGCGGATGATCTGGTCTGTGCGTTCCGCATTTTGATTGACCTTTACGGTGCAGAGTCTGATCTGGTACGTCTCAGGCGGGGAGAAGCACAGAAGTATATTGCACAGACAGGATTCGATCTTACGCAAAATGCTTCACTACTGCAATTACTCGAAAAATGAGGTCAATCAGGACGAAAAGCGGTGCGGCATAATAGAACAAATCCCCGATGGAATTGATCGTTCGCAAACGGTCTGCGGTTTCGCAGGCGCTGAACGCGGATTCCTTAACTTGCTTTGCACAGAGAGACAGATTGTTGTCGATGCTCTGTACTTTCTGTTCAAGCATCTTGCAGCCGTCCTGAATCGCTGCCTTTTGCTCCGCGGCAAACTGTCGGTGCATCTCCCTTGCAATATTAACGGCGGATGCTCTTACGCTTTCTGCGTACTGGCTCTGGATGTTCAGGTTCTTCAGCTCCCGTTCTGCGATCTTCTCCATTCCGGCGCTGGTAGTCGCTGTAAAGTCCTGCAAGAGTCGGCACATTTGCAGCGTCGCTGCTGCAAGCAGCACCACGCGCTCGTCCCGTTTGGCTTCTTCCGTCGCTGCGCCCGCTTTCTCTGCAATATCCAGAATCATCGCGTTGAGCTGTTCCAGCGTCGGAACCGTTGTGTTCTGTTCCTGCATCGTTTCCTCCTGTGATGTAGATGCGCTGCGGGACTGTTCGCGGATCCGCAGCTCGTCCCGGTGCAGCATTTCCCGGCTGAATCCTGTCCGCTCGGACGATTTCCTTGTGTCGTTGAATCTCGGTAAGCTCATATTCTATTCCTTTCACTGTATACTGTTCACCAAGCTTGCTTCCTCTGACGGAAACAGGCTTTCCGTTTTTATCTGTAAAGTTTGGATGCCGGTAGGATATCGTATTTCCGCTGACGCGGCACTCCACATGATAATGCTGCATCAGTGAATGAACCACATCTTCCAATGTGCGGTTGTTCGGATCACTGAGTTCAATCTGAATGACCTCTCTCAGCTCATCCTTGAAAGTCTCTTTGCCCCTTGCTTTCATCTGCCGTTCGGCAAAAGTTTCCTTGTCGCGGCGCTTGTCTGCGTCACAATGATAGAAGTCATTGCGGACGGAATGGATCAGACCGCGCTGCATACATTGCGCGCCGAAGAACCCACTCATTTCCCGCAAGTCCCTTTCGTTGCGCCGGAATGCTCTGCCTGTTTCAATATGGCAGTTGCCGATCAGGAAATGAACGTGCTTGTGCGGCGTATCTGTATGTACTGCAAACAGCACCTCATAGCCCTGAAAGAATCTCTCTGCAAACGCCTTTGCAATTCTGAACGCCTCTTTGTAAGTCAGTTTGTCGTTATCCTCCGGTGAAAAGGAGATCGACATTTTATATGCAAGGTTTGCGTTTTTGACAGGCTTCTTTCCGAACAGCTCTCTTGTCATGAGAACATCACGGGCAAAATGGTCGCGGTCGCAGTTGAGGCTCCAATAGAGATTGGGTTCGGTTTTCACCATGCCTTTCCGTATCTGCTCCGCCTGCCTGCCGAGCAGATAGTCGGCAGCACGGCGAAGCTGAGCAGAAGATTTGCAGGGTCTGTAATCCACATTGACATTACCGTACATCGGCTGCCGCCTTTACGGTAAACTGCGGGTGTTTCAGAAAATCTGAGAGCTGTCCCATGACTGCATCATTGGTTTGACGGATTGCTCCGATCTCTGCCCGGACACGATTATCCTGCCCGATATTGGAGAAGTAGGCAAGCTGATTGAGGTTTGTCCCGATCTTGCGGATTTCATGCACAATCGGCGCAATGCTTTCTTCAACGGAGCAGATTCGCACCTCGCTGTTCCTGATCGCCTGCATCAGATAGTCCGTCATGCTCAGACCGCTGGCTTTCTGCTTCGCAGTCCACAGCTCATACTCTTCATCTGTCAGCCTCAGACAGATAGCATGATGACGTCTGCGGTTGGTCATACGCGCTCCTTTCCGCCGCCCCGCGGCGGCTGTCAGGGGGAGGTCTCGGAGGGGTTGCCCCTCTGAGCAGGTAGACCGATGTGTCAATCCATCGGTACTACCTGCCCACACACAACGCCAGCGCTGCAAGCATTCTGACATCAGCGGCATCATCCACGTCAGCTGCATCCGGCTCGCACCAGCGCCCTTGCGTCGGCATCCACGCCTGCATCGTTACGCTGTGATAGGTGCAGGATCGCACTTTCCGCCTAAAGTGAGATATGCGTTTTGGGCGGAATCGCTCCGCGCAGGTGACATACAGCATTCAGCCCCCGAAACGATACTCCCCGATAAATGTTCCGGCGTTTTTGTATATCATCCGCCGATGAAGTCAAGGTCAATCGCGGAGAAGTCTGTATCATCGCTGCCGTGATTGTCGTTCACGGCTGAAACAGGTTGCGGAGTTTGAAGAGGATACCCCTGATTCAGACTGAGCAGCAGGCTTGCAAGGAACTTTGGCATCTCCGCGGTGAAAACCTTGCCGACCTCCGATACAATCTGCTCAATAAAGCGTTCCTCACGCTCCCGGTTCTCAAAATACGGATCATCCTCCAGCTTCTGCATCCGGTCGAAATACTCGTTGACCGCCTGGACAACAGCGCTGTTGCCAGATTTAACCTTGTCTTTGTCGAAATCATGAAGGTAATGCCAGGCTTTGGCGTGCTCGGGATTGTCCAGATTGAAGCGGAAACAGGTCATTTTCACCATGTTACCTGCCCTCCTTCCTGAGCTGCGCCGCGGCGAAATCCTCATAGCCCTTTGCCGATGCACAAATATCTCCGATGATCGTCACACGGTCATGATCGTATGTGCCAAAATGCTCGATCAGCTTTCCGCCGCCGCCCGTGATGTAAAGCCGCATTAGCTTGGGATTGTATTCGTACTTGCGGAGCAGAGCAAAGATGCTGTCTGCATATTCGGAAATCGCATGACGGAGAACCTCCGCGTATTCGCTGTCGATGTCTGCCTTGCCGTAACGGATCATGGTCTGGATGATCGTCTCATCCACAGTCACGCCGAGCTTGTCCATCATGGCATTGGAAGCAGCCTTAACACACTGGTTTACGCCCATTTTTTCGGTGTAGCTTTGTGTGGTGATTGGTTTGCGGTTGTTGATCTTCATGATATTGACCGTGCCGTTGCCGATGTCTGCGAGCATATTCAGTCCGGTCATATCCTTGAGATACGGTACAACGGCGGCATAGCCCTGCGGAAAGACGGAACAGCCGACAATGCGGACGGAATACTGCTTGTCCTCATACCGGAATTCCACACTTTCACGCTGGAGCATATACTTCCGGAAGTCTTCGCGCTGCCGGTTTACCCATGTAAGGGGCAGACCGACCGCAAGCCAGACATCAGCTGAGGTGATGCCTTCACGGTTCAGTTCGCGGGCAATGCCCATAAGAGTGAAAAGGTAATTGTCGTTGTCCTCCCATTTGTCGGTGAGATATTCCTTGTGTCCTTCGCCGATGAGATAGTAGTTCCCGTCATAGTACAGCGTGTTCCTGGTGAAGATCGGTGCGACATCAAGTCTGGTGATACCTGTCGGTGTGACCGTATTCGCGGTCTTGATGTTTCCGTAGCCGTGGTCGATGCCCACGATCAGGAAGTCTTTGTATTGTTTCATTTGCATCCCTCCGTATATATTTCTTATTCGGTTCTCTGAGATACGGCCGCTATCCCCTGAACCTGAATCCATTATATAACTTTTCGGCTGGCTTAGGGATGGCTGAGTGTTGCATGAGAGTTGCACGAAAGGGCTGCATTTTTTGATCTGAAATAATCCTTTGATATGTTGAATAATCGTAAATAATGTGATATACTGAAAAAAGTCTTTGATCTCGCGTTACCAAATCGGAAAAACACGAACATTATATATAGAGGGGGGTGAAGCGATGCATGACGATCACCGAATCATCGAGCTGCTGAATCAGCGCGATGAGCAGGTACTTCAAATCATTCAAAAACAATACGGTGCATTCTGCTATCAGGTTGCATACCGTATCATCGGAAACCGCGAAGATGCTGACGAATGTGTCAATGATATGCTGATGGGTGTCTGGAATTCAATCCCCCCGAATTCTCCTGATCACCTTCCTGCATATCTTGCTGCACTCGTCCGCAAAACTGCTCTGCAAAAATATGAAAAGGCACATAGGCAAAAGCGAGGCGGTACGCAGTTTTCGACAGCCCTGGATGAAATCTCCGAAATCATCCCGTCAACTGATCGTGTAGATCAGGAGATCGAGCAGCGAGAACTTACCAACGTAATCACAGCATGGCTTCAATCCCTGCCGCCTGACACAAAACTCATGTTTATAGAGCGCTATTATATGTCGGATTCTGTGAAAACAATCGCAGAAAAGCATAAATTGAGCGCTGGTGCAGTGAAGATGAAGCTGCTTCGTATCCGGCAGCAGCTTCGGGAGTATCTCGAAAAGGAGGGATTCGTGTGAATGCAATGAGTTTTATGAAGGCGCTCGGTGATATTCCGGAAGACCTTGTCAGATGCTATTTTGACGAATCCTCTGCCGCTGTAAATGCAAACACCTCTGTTTCCTTTGATCCGCCAAAAACTTATAGTCCGGTATCAGAGCCTGTCGTTGCGAATCCGCTTAAACCGATCACGAAATCCGATTCAGAACTCCAACCGGAAACACCGGCGCGCCCGATACAGCTTCCCCTTCCTGTATCTCTTGTTGCTGTTGCTGCTTGTTTGGCTTTTGCGGTCGGCTGGGGCGTCCTGATTAGCCAGTTGAAACCCAACCCGATTACTACCCCTAATGACTCGGATGAAATGATCTTTACGCAGGACGAATCCAGTCTGGCGCTGATCACTGACAATCCGGATTCGCAATCATCGGGTTCTGACTCATCTCAGCCAAACACATCTTCCACGGTCACCACGTCCATCACTAGTTCAAAAGCATCTGGCAAACACATTGATCAGACTGAGACAACGAGCAGCGAAACAAGTATGGACGACAGTAATGAGCAATCGACTACGATTTTACCGGAACCCGGTACGGCACCGAACAATACGACTGCACCAGAAACCGAATTCAGCAGCTCGTCAAGAACAACCACAACTCAGACAGAAAGTTCAGCTGCGTCAGAGGAACCTACTACAACCAGAAGGCAAGAAGAGTCTGATCCGCTTGTCGGTGAGGATACCCTCCGCCGCTATATTCTCGGCGCATGGAGTAATATTGATTGCAGCAACTGGGAGGCAGATAATCCCAACTATGTATCCCAGCCGTATTATCAGGCACTTTCTGATGCTGAAAAGACGGAAATACAACAGAAAATCTCCCTTTTAGAAGCAAGACCGAATATCGGATACGCAATGAAACTCCGTCAGCGAATCATGGGCATGGATTCTGAAAGCCGAATGACCGTAGAGGAACTCAAAGAATACCTTTCTACGCACACTGTAACAGACGATGCAGCAGAATCCGAGCTCTATTTGTTGATTACACGTACAAATCGCTATCCGGATGTGGATTTTGGTTCAGGAAGAAGTTTCGCGTACTATTTCCTTGACGAAAGCGGTCGCTACGCTATCTATTCAGTTACCGATAAATCGCCCCTATTTGTTTATTATGTCGCAGAAACCGGAGAATTCGCATCCGTTCCTCTGCGTGACGCTTTACCGATCATTTTAAACCTCTGAAAGGAAGTGTTTATGATGAAAAAGAAAGTATTATCAGGTATTATCGCAAGTGCTCTTTCTGTGTCTCTTTTCACAGGCATGATTCCAGCGACACACCTAACCCTGGTTTATGCTGAGAATGATTATGCTGTTTTCGATGTTACGGCAACAGAAGATATGAGCATCCAGACCACAACTGCCGTAACATACCCGCTTGAGAGCACAACAACGACTACCGTGACAACAACTGCGGTTTCCGAAAAACAAGCTGTACTCGATGATCTGACGAAAAAAGAAAACAGATTGTTTGGGGAATTCCAAAGAGAAAGAGCGATACTCAGCGGCAAACTTGATTCGGATGTTGAAAGGCTCACACTTGATGAAGTAAAAGAGATTATAGATCGCTGCAATTCCTATGCTGAGATTTGTAAGGAATTATCAGATGCACAAACATATCCTGATTTCATCGGCGGCAGCGGCGTAACGAAAGTTGAATACTGGTTTGATGATTGCGGATATCAAAAGCTTCTGCTCATACTCGAAGAAGAAGATGCTATCTATGTAAAGTTCAATGATTCTGGAAAGATCACAGACTGGAACTTGCTTTATCCCGCCAAGAAAGAGATCATTTATGAATCTTATCAGGATAAAATGATCGGTTCGTTTATGGTATACAATGATATCAGTGCAGCCTCTGAGGAAGTGACAACGGGAACACAGACAACTGAGCCTGTGCAGACTACAACCACACTCACTACTGTCAATCCGCAATCTCCTGAAATGTACGGATTCGCATTGGAAACGTCGGAGATCATTCTGCATATCGGAGAATCGCAAAAGCTGAATGTGCTGATCGACAGCAATTATTATCATGCGGAATCTTTGGTCTTTGTCTCCGATTCCGGTCAGGTTGCATCTGTCTCGGCAGACGGTACCGTGACAGCCCGCAGCGAAGGTACCGCACATATAAAAGTATCCGCGAAGCTGAATCCGGACAAAGCCGAACTGCTGCCAAACGAATCGCCTGTACGCTCCGTAACTGCAACTATTACAGTTGTGGACAATACGCTGACAGATGAACAGA
>CAMHUJ010000016.1 GCA_946188175.1 uncultured Ruminococcus sp. | reverse complement strand
CCTCGGACGGCGATACCGGTGATGACAAAATGCTCAAGGGCGCAAAGCGTGAGCATAAGACCGTCATGGAGATTGCGAAGTTCTATACGGATGCATTCTTCGCGGACTGCGAAAAGCTCAATATCAAAAAGCCGGAGTATATCCAGCCCGCAACAGGCTGCATTCCGGAGTATATCCATATGATCGAAACGCTGCTGCAAAAGGGCTATGCCTATGAAGCGGGCGGCAATATCTATTTTGATACCTCGAAGCTCGAGCAGTATTACCGTTTCCATGATTTCAAGGAAGAGGACCTGGAGGTCGGTGTGCGCGAGGGCGTCGAAGGCGATGAGAACAAGCGCAATAAGGCGGATTTCGTGCTCTGGTTCACGAAGTCGAAATTCGACGATCAGGAGCTCAAATGGGAAAGTCCGTGGGGGCTCGGCTATCCGGGCTGGCATATCGAGTGCTCCTGCATCAGCATGAAGTTTGCCGGCGAATATCTTGATCTGCACTGCGGCGGCATCGACAATGCATTCCCGCATCATACGAATGAGATCGCGCAGAGTGAGGCGTATCTCGGACATCCGTGGTGCCCGCAGTGGTTCCATGTTCTGCACCTGAACGATGAGACCGGCAAGATGAGCAAATCCAAGGGCGAATTCCTGACCGTTTCCCTGCTGGAGCAGAAGGGCTTTTCGCCGCTTGCATACCGCTTCTTCTGCATGCAGTCGCACTATCGCAAAACACTTGTATTTTCGTGGGAAAACCTCAAAAATGCGCAGATCGCATATGATAAGCTGATCGCAAAGATCAGGACGCTCCTTGATACGCAGGATGCCGTTGACGATGCGAAGAAGGCAGAGCTGCTCGGTGCATTCACCGCGGCAATGGACAATGACCTCAATACCGCACAGGCAATCACCGTGCTCTATGATGTCCTCAAGGCGAATACAACCGCTGCGACAAAGCTCGCCTGCGTCGCGGAGATCGACAGGGTGCTTTCGCTGAATCTGATTGAGAATGCAAAGGCGCTCGGCGCAGAGGATGCCGCGCAGGAGATTCCGGCAGAGGTGCTCGCACTCATCGAGCAGCGCAAGGAAGCGCGTAAGGCGAAGGATTTTGCACAGGCGGATGCGCTCCGCGATCAGATCGCAGCGCTCGGCTGGCAGATCCGCGAGACCCGTCAGGGCACCGAGATCACAAAGATTTCATAAGAAAGATAAGCCGCTCTATTCAAGCTGTTATGCTGAATCGGGCGGCTTGTTTTGCGGCAGAAGAACTGCAATCGTAATAAATCAGAAATTGCGGGCTCCGCTGAAAAATGCTTGACAAAACAAGGGTTTTGCAGTATACTATATACTGTATTGTTATGCGAGATTGCATGACTGCCATTATTTCTATATATGAAAGGAATCCTGAAAACTATGGAATGGACAGGCTTGAATGAGCTGCGCGAGAAATATCTCTCTTTCTTCGAGGGGAAGGGGCATACCCGCATGGACAGCGCTTCTCTGATCCCGAAGGGTGACAACTCCCTGCTTCTGATCAACTCCGGCATGGCGCCGCTGAAAAAGTTTTTCCTCGGACAGGCGGTTCCGCCCAATGTCCGCGTGACGACCTGCCAGAAGTGCATCCGTACCCCCGATATTGAGCGCGTCGGCAAGACCGCCCGTCACGGTACCTTCTTCGAGATGCTCGGAAACTTCTCCTTCGGCGAATATTTCAAGCACGAGGCGATCGCATGGGCTTGGGAATTCCTGACCGGTACGCTTGCCATTCCGGCAGATAAGCTCTGGATCACCATTTTTGAGAGCGACGACGAGGCGGAGCAGATCTGGGAAAAGGAGATCGGCATTCCGCACGAGAGAATCATCCGTCTGGGCAAGGCGGATAATTTCTGGGAGCACGGCTCCGGTCCGTGCGGTCCCTGCTCCGAGATTCACTTCGACCGCGGCGAGGCTTACGGTCCGTTCGAGAGCTTCGAGCAGGCAAGCGACTGCGACCGCGTCATTGAAATCTGGAACCTCGTGTTCTCGCAGTTTGACAGCGACGGCAAGGGCAATTACGCCGAGATGAAGAACAAGAACATCGACACCGGTATGGGTCTGGAGCGTCTGGCATGTGTCATGCAGGGCGTTGACAACCTCTTTGAGGTCGATACCGTTCAGAATATCATGAAGCATATCTGCAAGGTTGCAGGCATCACCTATCATGAGGATGAGAAGAAGGATGTCTCGCTCCGCGTTATCACCGACCATATCCGTTCGACCGTCTTCATGATCGGCGACGGCATTACGCCTGCAAATGAGGGCAGAGGCTATGTCCTCAAGCGCCTGCTCCGCAGAGCTGCGCGTCACGGCAGACTGCTCGGTATTCATGAGCCGTTCCTCTATCAGGTCGCGGAGACCGTCATTCAGGAGAATGCATGTGCATATCCGGAACTGAAAGAGAAGCAGGAGCTTATCACAAAGATCATCCGTCACGAGGAGGAGAGCTTTGCCCGCACAATCGACCGCGGCACCGAGCTCCTCGGCTCCTCGATCAATGCACTCAAGGCTGCAAAGCAGACCGTGATCGACGGCGAGACCGCATTCAACCTCAGCGATACCTACGGCTTCCCGATTGATCTGACAATCGAAATGGCAGCCGAGCAGGGCATGACTGTTGATGAGGAGGGCTTCCGCCGCTGCATGGAGGAGCAGAAGCAGCGTGCAAGAGCAGACCGTGCCTCGAAGGTCAAGACCTCGTGGGGCGGCGATGCAGCGGTTCCGAAGGGACTCGCAAAGACTGCATTTACCGGCTATACCGAGACCGAGGGTGAGGCAAAGATTCTTGCGATCCTCGCGGACGGCAAGGAGGTTGATACGCTCGAGGCAGGCACGGACGGCGTCCTGATTCTCGACCGTACCCCGTTCTATGCAGAGAGCGGCGGTCAGGTCGGCGATACCGGTGAAATCACCGGCGACGGTACCTTCTCTGTCGGCGATACCCAGAAGGGCGGCGACGGTCAGTTCCTGCATATGGGTACGCTCGAGCAGGGTACGCTCAAGGTCGGCGATACCGTTACAGCGAAAATTGATATCAAGCGCCGCAAGGCGATCATGCGCAACCATACCGCAGCGCATCTGCTTCAGGCTGCACTGCGCAAGGTGCTCGGCGATCATGTACATCAGGCAGGTCAGCTGGTCAATGCAGACCGCTGCCGCTTCGACTTCTCCCACTTCTCCGGCATGACCGTGCAGGAGCTGCACCGTGTCGAGGAGCTGCTCAATGAGGAGATCATGAACGCACTGCCCGTTTCGACCGAGGAGATGCCGATTGACGAGGCAAAGAAGCTCGGTGCAATGGCACTGTTCGGCGAGAAGTACGGCGATGTCGTCCGCGTTGTCCGCGCAGGCGATGATTCGATTGAGTTCTGCGGCGGTACGCATGTCAGCAACACCGCAGAGATCGGTCTCTGCCGCATTGTTTCGGAGAGCTCCGTTGCGGCAGGCGTCCGCAGAATCGAGCTTGCAACCGGCGGCAATGTCCTCAAGCTGATGCAGGAGCAGGAGCATACGCTCAATGAGACTGCCCGCATCCTCAAGGTCACGAATCCGGTCGAGCTGCCGGAAAAGGCAACCGCGATCGTCAATGAGACCCGCAACCTGATCCGTGAGGTCGAGTCGCTGACCGCGAAGCTCGCAAACAGCCAGATCACCGATATCTTTGCAGGTGCAAAGGAAATCAACGGCATCAAGATCGTTTCCGCGATGCTGACCGATGTCAAGCCGGATGCGCTGCGCTCGCTCGGCGACCAGATCCGCGACGATGCGCCGGATGTGATCGCACTGCTCGCAGGCGTCAACGGCGACAGCGGCAATTTCTGCTGCGTCTGCTCGAAGAGTGCCGTTGCAAAGGGCGCACATGCCGGAAAGATCATTCAGCGCGTTGCTGCAATCACCGGCGGCAAAGGCGGCGGACGTCCGGACAGCGCAATGGGCAGCATCGGCAAGAGCTATATGGTCGATGAAGCACTCAGCATGCTCCAGAGCATTGCAGGTGAATTCCTGAAATAAGATTGTTCCGGTTCCGGAGAGGGTTCTGCCTTCTCCGGTGCCGCATGAAAAAGGAGGATTACTATGGATTGTCTGTTCTGCAAGATCATTGCCGGTGAGATTCCGAGCGCAAAGGTCTATGAGGATGAATTCGTCTATGCGTTCAAGGATATCAACCCGATTGCACCGCTGCATTATCTGTTCATTCCGAAGCAGCATATTTCCGGTGCATCTGCGGTCACCGAGGAGAATGCGGAGATCGTCGGAAAGATTTTCACCGCGATTGCAAAGGTTGCTGCGCAGGAAAAGCTGGATTCCGGCTTCCGCGTCATTACGAACTGCGGCGATGATGCCGGTCAGACGGTTCCGCATCTGCATTTCCACCTGATCGCAGGGCAGAAAATGGGCTGGTCTGCCGATCAGGGTGTGTGAAGGATACTGAAACGCGGCAGGCGAAGGCTTCGCCGGCTGTTTCGGCATTTCTGCATCATATGAAACGAGCCGGCAGCAGAACCTGTCTTTGCGGCGTGGAATGCTTTACGCTTGCATGGACCGCAGGTCTGCTGGCGGCTTTTCTGTTTGATCTGCGCGTGCTGCTTCTGCTGTCTGCGGCAGGCATTTTTGTGATGCTGCGCCTGACGCGGAAGGAGCGGATTCTGCTGCTGCTCGGCGCGGTACTCGGTGCGGCGGTCTGGCTGCGGTATGATGCCGCTGTGCGTCAGCCGATGCTGGCGCTTGACGGCAAAAAGGCCGTATGTACGGGCAGAATCACGAATATACGCACACTTGCGCATGACCGTGCGGTTTATACGCTCCGCACCGGTCTGAACGGGCACAGAGTCTCGCTGGAATGGTATGCGGATGCGGAGATTCCGCCGCTGCAAATCGGGGAGACCGTGACGCTTGATGCAGAGCTGACGCGCATCCGCGAGGATTACCGCTATCATACGGCGCAGGTTCAGGCGGGCAGGGGCAGATATCTGCGCATTTACGATGCATCACTGACGCACCGCGAACCGGCATCCGGATTTTCGCCTGCGCGCGTGCTTTATGCATACCGGCAGCGCATCACGAATCAGATTCTTGCCGCTATGCCCGAGGCGGAGGCGGGTCTGATCTGCGCGATGCTTTTCGGTGACAAGCTGATGCTGCCGGACGATACCGCGGCGGCATTCCGTGCGGCAGGCATCGGGCATATCACGGTCGTATCCGGTCTGCATCTGGTCTTCTTTTGCAGCGTACTGACATGGATGCTCCGGCGGCTCGGTGTATCGGCAAGAGGCATCTGTCTGCTGCATATTCCGGCGATTCTGCTGTTTATTCTGCTTGCAGACCCGTCGGTTTCCGAGGCGCGCGCCGCGGTCATGCTGATGCTTTCGCAGTCGGCGGCACTGTTCGGGCGCAGGAGCGATACGCTGCGTTCGCTCTGCCTTGCGATGTTCCTCTGCACGCTGACAGCGCCCTATGTGATCTGCTCGGCATCATTCTGGCTGTCGGTCTCGGGCGTATTCGGCATCGGCGTGCTCGCGCCCTTTATGACAAAGCATATTCACGGCAGCCGGATCGGGAAGGATTTTCTCAGTCTCTGCTGCGTTTCCGCAGCGATCTTTCCGGCATCGGTGCTGCTCTGCGGACAGTCTTCCCTGCTGGCACCGGTCTGCAATCTGCTGATTCTGCCGCTATGCATCGCGGTCGTATATTTCGGGTTTTCGCTGCTGCTGACCGGCGGTCTGACGGGCTTTCTGCTGCCTGTGTGCGGGATGCTCTGCCGCCTGATCCGTTCTGCGGCGGGACTGGCGGCGCGTCTGCCGTTCTCGCAGATTGTGATAAGCAGCGGAACGGTGCGGCTGGTGATCGTGCTTGCTATGGTGTTTCTGCTGTATCTGATGTTCTGCGGGATTCCGCAGAAGCCGCTGGCTGCCGGAATGCTCGGCGCGGCGGTTCTGATTGCCGGATTCTCGCTGGCTTTGCGGATACAGTCGCAGCGGGAAATGCGGATTGCCGTCCTCGGCGGCAGCAAACAGGCAGTTGCCGTGATCTCGGCAGAGGGCAGAACAATCATTGCCGATCTGACAGATACGCCGCGCAATGCACAGTATGCGGCGCGGTATCTGCATGACAACGGCATCACAAAGGTTGATGCGCTCCTGCTCAGCGGGATGCAGTCCGCTGCGGGCTATCAGGAGATGCTTTCCGGTGTGCAGGCGGATGCGGTTATGCTCCGGCATTCTGCGGCATGGCGTCCGGATTGCAGCGTTTGCGGGGAAGTGCCCGTATTCTGTGAATCAGAGACAGTGCAGCTCGCGGATGATACATTCTCGCTGCAAATCTCGGATGAGAACGTGCAGCTGCAATGGAACGCGGTACAGATTTCGGTCTGCGGAAAGAATGCGGAACCCGCTGAAAACGCGGATACTGTCATCCGTTACGGCGATGCTGCGGAATATACCGTCACGCTCCGCGGCAGGACAGATCAGGGCAGTAATCTGCTGCTGCGGTTTGCAAAGGACGGCAGCTGCGGCGTATCATCTGCCGGATAAGGATTATTATGATTATACTGATCACAGGCGCTTCGCATACGGGCAAAACGCTTCTTGCGCAGAAGCTGCTTGAAATATATCATATCCCGTATCTCTCGCTGGATCATCTGAAAATGGGGCTGATCCGGAGCGGAAAGACCGATCTGACGCCCTATGATGACGAGGAACTGACGGGATATTTATGGGGCATTGTAAAAGAAATGATCAAAACGGCGATCGAGAATCAGCAGAATCTGATTGTCGAGGGCTGCTATATTCCGTTTGAATGGCAGCAGAGCTTTGATGCTGCATATCGGAAGGAGATTCGGTATGTCTGTCTGGTGATGAGCGAAGCCTATATCCGCAGTTATTTCGATGAGATCATCAGATATGAGAACGTGATCGAAAAACGGCTGCCGGATCCGGAAATCACGGAGAAAATGCTGATCCGGGAGAATCTGGATGTACAACGGCGATGCAGACGATCCGGACTTGACTATATCCTGATTGATCAGGCTTACGATATAGATGCGATTGCCGGCATCATCATAAACTGAAATACAGAACGGAGGTGTCCTGATATGGCAAAACTTGCAGCGAATGATCTGCTGCGCGAAATCGGCTCGGAGAATCCGCCGCAGCTTGTATTCCTGTGCGGCGAGGATACGCTGACCGTCGCGCAGACAGAGAAGAAAATCCTCAAAAAGCTGACGGACGGCGACGCGCTTTCCGATACCGCATTCGACGGGCAGGCTGTCGATCTCGACCGGCTTGCGGATGCCTGCTCGTTCTGTCCGATGTTTCAGCCCTATAATGTGATTCTGCTGCGCGATTTCGATGCGGATGCGCACAATCCCGCGGCGGTTGATACGATGCTTGAAATCTTCGGGAATATCGCGCCGCGTGCGGTCGTGCTGATTGTCATGCGCGCACTCCCCTGCTATGAGGTCAAGCGCAATGCGCCGGTTTATCTGCCGAAATATAAAAAGCTGATGTCCTTCTTTGAAAAGCAGGGCGTGCTGTGCATCTGCGAGAAGCGGACGGCAATTCAGCTCGGCAAGGCGATTCAGGACCGTGCCAGAAAGGCAGGGACGGAGATCAGCCGTCAGCTTGCAGAGGAGCTTGCAAACCGCTGCCTCTGCGATACGACGCTGATTCATTCAGAAATGGAAAAGCTGCTTGCCTGCGCCGACGGCGGCGAGATTACGAAGGATATGCTCGACGATCTGACGGCGGCGCTGCCCGATGCGGATGCATTCCGGCTGGCAAGAGCCGTCACCGGCGGAAACGGCACGGCGGCATTCCGGCTGCTGCGCGATCTGACCGCAAAATCGGAGGATGCAAAAACGATTCTCGGACTGCTCTCCGTTCTGAGTACGACCTTCATCGACCTCTACCGTGCCAAGCTCGGGCAGGGTGCCGCAAAGCAGACGGAGGCAGTCGCTGCGGATTTCGGCTATCCGAAGAACCGTGAATTCGCCGTCCGGAATGCGATGCGCGACTGCGGCTCAATGACTGTTCCGCAGCTCAGAACCTGTATCCGTATTCTGCGCGAGACCGATAAAAGCTGTAAATCCACACGCACCGCGCCGCGTCTGCTGCTGGAGCAGGCGGTCGTCCGGATGCTGAATGTCCGCCGCGACGGAACGGAGGCTGCCGGATGAAGCCGCGCCGCAAAATTACGCCTGCGATTGTTGTCGAGGGAAAATATGATAAGATCCGGCTGGAATCCATGGTCGATGCGGTCATTCTTGTGACGGGCGGATTCCGCATCTATCACAATACCGATCAGCTTGCACTGATCCGCTATTACGCCGAAACGACCGGTATCGTCATTCTGACCGATGCGGATGCCGCCGGATTCCAGATTCGCAGCTATCTCAAAAGCACGATCCGTACCGGCACGATCTATCATGTGTATATTCCGGGCATTCACGGCAAGGAGCACCGCAAGCGGCTGCCCTCTGCGGAAGGACTGCTCGGCGTCGAGGGCATGGATTCCGATACGCTGATGCAGGCGCTGGAGCGTGCGGGCGTATTCGATGCAGAACCGCGCAGGCGGGGCGATATTACGCCTGTGATGCTCTATGAATGCGGTCTGACCGGTGCGCCGGACTGTACGGCAAGGCGTGCGGCGCTGCTGCAAGCGATGCATCTGCCGCCGCATCTTTCGGTCAAGGGGCTCTGCGAGGTGCTCTCGACCATGACCGATGCGGCGCATCTCTGTGATCTGCTTGCGGAATATCTGCCGGAGGAGGTGCAGCCATGACATTTGCCTCGCTGCCGATGATTCTCTATGTGCTGCCGCTGTTTGTGATTCTGACGGCGATTGTTCCGGCACAGTGGAAGGCATGCGTACTGGCGCTCGGCGGACTGGCAGCGGTCTGGATGACAGGCGGTTTTCCGGCACTGATCCTGCTGCTGATCTCGGTCAGTGCAACATGGCTTATCATCCGCTTGCAGCCGAAAAAATCCGATACGCATCATCACCGCGCGGAGCTCTGGCTCTATGCCGGCATCGGGATTCAGGCGGTTCTGCTGCTGCTCGGGCGGCTGATGCTTGATGATCTGGCACTTGTACCGCTTGTGATGTGTGCGATGCAGGGTGCGGAATGCATGTCCGACCATGCAAACAACCGCTTTCACAAACCGGCGCTGTTTTCATTTTTCTGTTATCAGTGTGATATGACGCGGCTGCCTGCCGGTCCTGTTCTGAAATATGAAACCGCAGAGCAGCTGCGTGCAGAGCGTCAGGTGACGGCACACCGCGTCGGCGAGGGCGCAGCCGGCTGCATCAGAGGACTGTTTCAGCTGGTCTGTCTGGCGCTGCCGATGTTCCGGATGCAGGATGCGCTGAAAACCGGTACGGTGCTGCATTCTTTAGCGGATGCCGTGCTTGCTGCACTGAGCTTTTATTTCAGCCTGTATTACGGCATGAAAGGAACGGCGCAGATCGGGCAGGGGCTTGCACTGATGCTCGGCTACCGCTATCCGGACAGCTTTGACGATCCGGTTCTTGCGGATTCGCTGCATGATTTCCGCAGGCGCTTTCTGACGCCGCTCTATGACTGGACAGAGCGCGTACTCTATCTCGAAAACGGCGTGACCGATGCCGGCGCTTATTTTGCGCGGATGTCGCTGGTGCTCGGCGGTCTCGGGATTGTATTCGGCGGCAGCGGCGCGGGTCTGCTCTGGGGCGTACTCGCGGCAGTGCTGCTGACGGCGGAGCATGTCCGGCGCGGAAAAAAGCGCTATACGCTGCCGACCGGTGCGCGGCGGGTGATTGTCGGTGCGACGGTGCTCCTCGGAACCGGACTGCTGCGCGGCAGAAGCATGATTGAGTCCTTTGCATTTTATGCGGCGCTGCTCGGCATCAACGGCATCATGCTGAGCGATACGGCAGTCTATCTGATGCGCGAAAACTGGCTGATTCTGGTGCTTTGTTCGGCAGGAATGTTTCCGATCCGGAGACTGCTGCACCGCCTGCCGACAGGAAAACCGCTGCGCTTTGTGCGGACGGCGGTCAAGGGTGCGGCGGAGCTGCTCATGCTGCTCTGGGCATATTCGGAGCTGCTGAGCCGGTATCTCAGAGCCTGAAAACAAGAAAGGAAGTTATCCCCCGTATGGAACAGTTTACCCCACAGGATTTTGAAATCTACGATATGCACGCGCATATTTTTCCGGACAAGATCAGTGAAAAGGCAACATTTTCGATCGGCAAATTCTATGATATCAGCATGGCGTTTTCCATCGGCGATCCGTCGCATCTGCTCGAAGCGGAGCAGCGGATCGGGACAAAGCGGATGCTGGTCTGCTCGGTTGCGACAACGCCGAAGCAGGTTGTCTCGATCAATAATTTCATCAGGGAGCAGTGTGACCTGCATCCGGAGATGATCGGATTTGCCGCGATGAATGCGGACTATGAGGATATTCCGGGCGAGGTCGAGCGCATTATCTCCATGGGCTTCCACGGCATCAAGCTGCACGCGGATTTCCAGAGGGAGCCGATTGACAGCCGCAAATCCTACCGTATTTATGAGGCGATCGAGGGCAGGCTGCCGGTGCTGCACCATATGGGCGACTACCGCCATGATTATTCGCATCCGCGGATGCTGGCGAAGGTGATGCGGGATTTCCCGAAGCTCAAGGTGCTGGCGTCGCATCTCGGCGGCTTTGCGGCGTGGGACGAGGCGGAATCGGTCCTGCAAAGCAGCGAGAACATCCGGTTTGATACGAGCAGCGCGGTCTGCCTGATGTCGCCGGAGCGCGCGGTGCGGATGATCCGGAAATACGGTGCTGACCGCTGCATGTTCGGCTCGGATTTCCCGATGTGGGACCCGAAGGCGGAGGCGGAGCGTCTGCTGTCGCTTGGATTTACGTTTGAGGATTACCGCAAAATGTTCTCGGAGAACGCAAAGCAGTTCCAGAATCTTACATAAGGCCGATGTATCACGGGCATGTTCCGTGATGTGATGCAATCGAAAAGCCGCTCAATTTCAGCGTAATTGCCGGAATTGAGCGGCTTTTTCTTTGAACGGAGAAAGGAGCTGCGGTGCGGCTTTGCTGCGATTTGAAAAAAGTGAATCGGGAGGAACATTCTCCCTCCTGATTTCTCCTTATTATTGATGTACCAATTAAATCTTGAAGAATAGATGCGCAGGATTTTTGTCGTGAGACAAGGCAGAAAGCCGCCGCCTTGCTGACGCAAGGCAAGGATTTCTAACGCAGTATCACGGCAAAAAGACAAGCAGATATCTTCAAGAGATAGTTGGGACATCAATATATACCCCCAGGGAATTGTAAAACTCATAAAACCTGTTTAGATGCTTGATTCCAGCCATTCTGCAAAAGCGTATTTTTTTCCTTTTTTTGATTGAAAAGCAGTATCCGCTGCACGGATGCGATTACGGAATGGGTGCTTCTCTATAGGTCAGCTAGCTGACCGAAAGCA
>CAMHUJ010000015.1 GCA_946188175.1 uncultured Ruminococcus sp. | reverse complement strand
CTGCCGATGCGGCTCGTGGACGTCGAATGCGGCTTCGACAGCAACAAGCTGATCTTTTATTTCACGGCGGAATCGCGCGTCGATTTCCGCGAGCTCGTCAAGGATCTCGCGCTGGCATTCCATGTCCGCATTGAGCTGCGCCAGATCGGCGACAGAGACGAGGCAAAGCTGCTCGGCGGACTCGGTATCTGCGGCAGGGAATTCTGCTGCAAGGGCTATCTCAACAGCTTCCAGCCGATCTCGATCAAAATGGCAAAGGAGCAGGGACTTGCGCTGAATCCGACGAAGATTTCCGGCGCCTGCGGCAGACTGATGTGCTGCCTGCGCTATGAAAGCCCCGTCTATGAGGAGCTGATCAAGCTGACGCCGAAGGTCGGCTCGACGGTCATTCTTCCGGCAGAGGTCACCGGTACGGTACCGGTCCGCGCATATGTCATGGAGGCAAATCTCGTGACAGGCAATCTGCGCGTCAAGCCGGAGAATTCCGATGTACCGGTCACGGTCAGCCGCGATAAGGTCGAGCGCTTGCAGGATGCAAGCCGCCGCATGACGAAAGAGGACCTGCGCGACAAACGCACGCAGCCGGAAAAAGCAGCCGCGCCGCAGAAGAAGGATGCACCGCAGCAGAAAGACGCGCCGCAGCCGAAACCGGAAAAGCCCGAGAAGCCGAAGCAGGAGCGTCCGCAGCGGCAGAAACCGCAGCCGAAGCCTGCCGAGGAAAAGCCGCAGGTACAGGCACATCCCGCTGCCGAGAAGCCGCAGACGGAGAAACCGGCAGCGCATGCCGCAGCCGTGCTGCATCCGGAATTCGGCGAGAACCGTCAGCCGAAGGCAGCTGCCGCTCCGCAGCCGAAGCCTGTTCCGCGCACCGCACCGCTGCCGGATGATCTCATGGATTTCACCGAGCACCGTGCCGTCGTGGAGCATCCCGAACGTGCTGCGGAGCATCCGAAGCAGAATCCGCCGAAGCAGGGCGAACAGAACCGCCGCTTCCGCAGACCGAATAACAACAGCCGCCGCAATCCGAATCACCGCGGGCACGGTCCGCACCGCCCGCAGGGTGACGGAAAACCGCAGGGCGGCGGTCACAGCGAAGCCTGAGCAGAATCAAACAAGCCGCCGTATTCCCGCTGCGGAGTACGGCGGCTTGGCGGATACGCAAAAAGCAGCCCGTGCCGCGCTGCACAGGCTGCTTTCATATTGCGGTTCAGATGCAGTAATCGTTGCCTGCCTCGGCGGCATGGTCGATGATATCCTGCACGGTCACGCTGTTGAGATAATCGCTGACGGCTTTTTCGAGCCCCTGCCAGATATAGAGTGTCGGGCAGAAACCGGCGCGCGGGCAGTCATTCTCCTCATAATCGAGGCAGGAAACCGGTGCAAGGCTGCCCTCGGTCGCGCGCAGAATCTCGCCGACGGTACATTCGCTTGCGGGCTTTGCGAGCATATAGCCGCCCTTTTTGCCGCGGTTTGTCCGGAGAATGCCGCTCTTATTGAGCATCGGGACGATCTGCTCCAGATATTTTTTGGAGATATTCTGCCGCTCGGAGATATCCTTGAGGGAGACATATCCCTCCTGCTGATGCAATGCCAGCTCGATCAGCATGCGCAGCGCGTATCTGCCCTTTGTTGAGATTTTCATGTTCTGCTCCTTTCACACAGAATTCGCATCTGTATACTATTATATCACAACTGATTTGCGAATGCAAGCGATTTGCGCATGGCAATCTCACGTTTTTTGTGCAAAAATACGCATCCGATTCTTGCAAAGCATACAAATTCGGTATGCTTACAGTATATTCCGGAATCCGTCTGCGGATTCGGAAACATCACATCATCTGTACAAAAAGGAGTACCTGTATGCCGACACTTTCCTCCAGAACCGCCGGTTTTACCGATTCGGTCATCCGCAGAATGACGCGGATCTCCAATCAGTTCGGCGCGGTCAATCTTTCGCAGGGCTTTCCGGATTTCGACCCGCCGAAAGCCATTCTCGACCGGCTCGCAGAAGTCACGCACGAGGATTTTCACCAGTATTCGATCACATGGGGCGCGCAGAATTTCCGCGAAGCGCTCGCCGCAAAATACGAACACTTCGCAGGCAGGGCAATCGACCCGAACGGCGAGATCGTCGTGACCTGCGGCAGCACCGAAGCCATGATGGCAGCGATGATGAGCGTGACGAATCCCGGCGACAAGGTGATCGTGTTCTCGCCGTTCTATGAAAACTACGGCGCAGATACGATTCTGTCCGGTGCCGAGCCGATCTATGTGCCGCTGATTCCGCCCGCCTTCACCTTTGATGCGGATGTCCTCGAGGCGGCATTCCGGCAGCATCCGAAGGCGCTGATTCTCTGCAATCCCTCCAATCCCTGCGGCAAGGTTTTTACCCGTCCGGAGCTGGAGATCATCGCAGAGCTTGCGAAGAAATACGATACCTTCGTCATCACGGACGAGGTCTATGAGCATATTCTCTATCAGCCGCACCGGCATACCTATCTTGCGACGCTGCCCGGCATGTGGGAGCGCACGATCCAGTGCAGCTCGCTCAGCAAGACCTATTCGATTACCGGCTGGCGGCTCGGCTATGTCATTGCGGCGCCGGAGATCATCGAAACAGTCAAGAAGGTGCATGATTTCCTGACGGTCGGCGCGGCGGCGCCCTTACAGGAGGCAGCCGTGACCGGTCTGCGCTTCGGCGATGATTATTATACGGATTTGCAGCGGGAATATACCGAAAAGCGTGATCTGTTCCTGCGCGGACTGGATGCGATCGGCATTCCGCATACGGTGCCGGAGGGCGCATATTATATCCTGCTCGATATTTCGGAATACGGCTTCGCAAGCGATCTGGAATTCTGCGAGCTGCTGGCGGAAAAGGTCGGCGTCGGCGCGGTGCCGGGCTCGAGCTTCTTCAAGGAACCCGAAAACCGGTACATCCGTCTGCACTTCGCAAAAAAGCAGAAAACACTCGAGGATGCGCTCAGCCGTCTCGCCGGAATCCGCACCGAAATGCCCGTCCGGCAGCGCTGAACTCCTGTGCGGCGGCGCTGTCCTCCGCCATAAATCCGCCGGAGCACTGTATAAATAAAATCCTGTTTCAACGGAAATTTTACTTTGCCTATTGACAAAGTAGGCAAAACATGTTATAATATGCTTACTGCAAGAATTCTGCTGCGTTCCGAACAGCAGATGCACCATACTATTTTCATTGAAACAGGAGGCTTTTATCCATGATCTATGCGGATAACGCTGCAACGACCAAGGTCAGCGAAGCGGCGCTCGCGGCAATGCTCCCCTGCCTGACGCAGGTTTACGGCAATCCATCGAGCCTGTATGCCTTCGGGCAGTCTGCGAAGGAGCTGCTTGAGGATGCCCGCGCACGCATCGCACGCTGCCTGAACGCCGACCCGAAGGAGATCACCTTCACATCCGGCGGCAGCGAGGCGGATAATCAGGCGCTGCGCACCGCTGCGGCACTCGGTGCCAAAAAAGGCAAAAAGCA
The DNA here is from genome assembly GCA_946188175.1 of uncultured Ruminococcus sp. Classification (GTDB taxonomy): domain Bacteria; phylum Bacillota; class Clostridia; order Oscillospirales; family Ruminococcaceae; genus Firm-04. The sequence continues at coordinate 8,193 of CAMHUJ010000015.1, read as the reverse complement.
TATCATCTCGACCGCGTTTGAGCATCATGCGATTCTGCATACGCTCGACGCACTCAAAAAGGAAGGCTTCGAGATCACGCTGCTCGATGTCCATGAAAACGGACTGATCACGGCGCAGCAGGTCGCGGAGACAATCCGGCCCGATACGGCGCTTGTCACGGTGATGTTTGCGAACAACGAGATCGGCACCGTGCAGCCGATTGCGGAAATCGGCGCGGTCTGCCGCGAAAAGGGCGTGCTGTTCCATACGGACGCCGTGCAGGCGGCAGGACATCTGCCGATTGACGTACAGGCAATGCACATTGACATGCTCTCGCTCTCCGGACACAAATTCCACGGTCCGAAGGGCACCGGCGTACTCTATGCCAGAAAGGGCATCCGGCTCGAAAGCCTGATCTACGGCGGCGCACAGGAACGCAATAAGCGCGCAGGTACGGAAAATCTCCCCGCGATTGCCGGTATGGCGGCGGCGCTGGAGGAAAGCACCGCGCATCTCGGTGAGACGACAGAAAAGCTCATCCGGCAGCGCGACAGGCTCATCAAAGGGCTTTCGGAGATTCCGCACAGCATCCTGAACGGTGATGCGGTGCACCGGCTCCCTTCCAATGTCAACTTCTGCTTTGAAGCAATCGAAGGCGAATCACTGCTGCTTCTGCTCGACGATAAAGGCATCTGTGCCTCCTCGGGCAGCGCGTGCACATCCGGTTCGCTCGATCCGAGCCATGTGCTGCTGGCAATCGGCAGACCGCATGAGGTCGCGCACGGTTCGCTGCGGCTCTCGCTCGGCGAGGATATCACCGACGATGAGATCGAGTATCTGATCCAATCGGTCAAAGAGGTTGTCGCATATCTGCGGAATATGTCGCCGGTCTGGCGCAGTCTGAATGAGGGAAAGCAGCAGTTTGTGCTGCCGTAATATCGGGAGGAGATGCATTCATATGGCACTTTACAGTGAAAAGGTTATGGACCACTTCCGCAATCCGCGGAATGTCGGTGTGATCGAAAATGCCGACGGCGTCGGCGAGGTCGGCAACGCCAAGTGCGGCGATATCATGAAAATCTATCTGAAAATCACGGGAGAACAGGGCAGCGAGATCATCGAGGATGTCAAGTTCGAGACCTTCGGCTGCGGCAGCGCAATCGCATCCAGCTCCATGGCAACCGAGCTGATCGCGGGCAAGCCGCTTTCCGAGGCGCTCACGCTGACCAACAAGGCCGTCACCGAGGCGCTCGACGGTCTGCCGGCACATAAGCTGCACTGCTCCGTGCTCGCGGAGGAAGCGATCAAGGCTGCGGTCAAGGATTATTACGACAAGAACGGCATCGCCTATGATCCGGAACAGTTCCGCGAGGGGGACGAACCGCATTGCTGCGGAGTTTAACGGAGAATCAAACAATATGGCAAAGGCATTGATCGCAATGAGCGGCGGCGTGGATTCGAGCGTCGCCGCGCATCTGACATTGCAGGCAGGCTATGAGGGCATCGGCTGCACGATGCGGCTCTATGACAACGAGGATGCGGCAGTCTCCGGCGAGAGCACCTGCTGCTCGCTCGATGATGTCGAGGATGCAAGAGCTGTTGCATTCCGGCTCGGTATGCCGCATTATGTATTCAATTTCACGGAGGCGTTCCGCGAGCTGGTGATCGGCAAGTTCATCCGCTGCTATCAGTGCGGCAGAACGCCGAATCCCTGCATTGAATGCAACCGGCATCTGAAATTTGAAAAGCTGCTGGAACGCGCACAGGTGCTCGGCTGCGACAAGATCGTCACGGGACATTATGCGCAGGTCACCGAGACCGAAAACGGCTTTCAGCTCCGCCGCGGTGCCGATGCCTCAAAGGATCAGAGCTATGTGCTCTACATGCTGACGCAGGAACAGCTGAAGCATATTCTGCTGCCGCTCGGCGGTCTGACGAAAACAGAGGTACGCCGCATCGCGGAGGCGCAGGGCTTTGTCAATGCGCACAAATCCGATTCGCAGGATATCTGCTTTGTGCCGGACGGCGACTATGCGCGCGTCATTGAAGCGCATACCGGCGAGACGCCCGTTCCGGGTGATTTTGTCGATTTGCAGGGCAATGTAATCGGGCAGCATCAGGGTCTGATTCACTATACGGTCGGACAGCGGCGCGGTCTCGGCATAGCAATCGGCAAGCCCGCCTATGTCTGCGGTCTGGATGTGCCGCATAACCGCGTCATCATCGGCACGAACGACGATCTTTTTACCGATACCTGCACCGTCGAAGCGGTCAACTGGATCTCCGGTGCGCCGCCGCAGGCGCCCGTGCGATGTCAGGCGAAAATCCGATACCGGCATCCGGCGCAGCCTGCAACGGTCACATTCACGGACGACCGCACCGCCGTGCTGAAATTCGATGCACCGCAGCGCGCAATCACTGCCGGACAGGCAGCCGTATTCTATGACGGAGAGATCGTGCTCGGCGGCGGAGAAATCCGCTCCGTGCCGTAAATATGAAACCGAAATCCCCGATGATTCCCGTCATCGGGGATTTTATGTTTTAGATTTGTCCGCGAAGCGGATTCCGTAACGCCGCTCTCCTCTCTCCTGCTCAATGTTAGCAACTTAAGCAACTGCGGCAATTTGTGAATTGCTGCGCAATTCACTCAGGGGCGCCCTTTGGAAACCTGCAAAATTTTATTATGGATGTGCGCCACTGACGTTTACAATCGCCTAACAATTTTCAAATCGCGGCGCAGCCGCACCGCAACTCCTCACTTCTGTCTTTCATCATACTGCCTCCTTCCTCCTTCCGAAAAGCACTCCTTGCTTTTTCGGAGATAATATGATATAATAGAATGGATTATACAATATTAAAAAACAAGGAACGATCACTATGAGAATCCGATTCAAAAAATGGGCAAGACCCGAGCTCGCCGCATCGCCGTTCTGCATGGATAATGCATTTGCACTCGCCGGCACATGGCGGCAGCAGTTCGCAAAGCCGGAGCAGCCCTTCTATGTCGAGCTCGGCTGCGGCAAGGGCGGCTGGGTCTCGCAGGCAGCCGTGCTGCACCCCGAAAACAATTATCTCGCGCTGGATATCAAATCCGAGATGCTTGCCGTCGCCAAGCGCAAAACCGAGCAGGCATTCGCCGAAGCAGGCAGAGAGCCGGAGAACATCCGCCTTTCGATTCTGAATATCGAGCGCATCTCCGAGGTGTTGAAGCCCGAGGACGGCGTAGACCGCATTTATATCAATTTCTGCAATCCGTGGCCCAAGGAGGGACACAAAAAACGCCGCCTGACACATCCGCGGCAGCTGCGGCAGTATGCGGCGATCCTGCGCGGTGAGCTGCATTTCAAAACCGATGACTGTGATCTCTTCACCGAATCTATCGAGTATTTCGAGCAATCCGGCTGGGAGATTCTGACAAAGAGCTTTGACCTTCACGCAGATGAGCCTGCCGATAATATCCGCACGGAGCATGAGAATATGTTTACCGAAATGGGCAAGAAAATCCATTTCCTGATCGCAAAGCCGCCTGCGGATGCCTTCGGGAAGCCTGTTCCGAATCTGCATGCGCCGGATACGGTCAAGCTGTTTCATGCACTCGAAAAGCAGCGTATGCTCGGCATCCTGACAGAGGAGCAGTTCGAGCAGCGCAAACGTGAAATCCTCGGAGAACCGGAGGAGGTGCCGCATGACGAGGGAATGGAAGTGGAAAAGTAAATCCGGCAGGGCATATTTTCATGCCGGATGCGGAACACAGGACGCCGTCGGCGCAGAAAAGCCGAGCGAGGCAATCCCCTTGCAGGAAGGCGTCCGGCTGCTCTTCGGACGCGGTGTCGATCATGTCTGGTTTCTCTCGCTGATTGCCGGACTGCTTGCGCTGCTGACGCACCGGAAGCGCAATAAGCGCAGAAGCCTGCTCGACAGAATCCGGCGGTCGATCTGAGCGTGCCTGATACGGTGAAACGAAAGGCGGCATATCAATGAAGATGAATATATGCCCGTTCTGCGGACAGGGACGGATTTACAGAGTCAGACAAAAGCCGGATATCAGCGAATATTCCGACAGTCAGATAATCCGGTTCTGCGATGAATGTGAAGGCATCTGGAAGCTGGATGAGCCGATCACCGATCATACCGGTTCTTCCATACACAGGCTGGCGCACGATTTGGGCATTCCCGAAGCGCTGTTATGGAACGATATGGAGATCGTACAGATCGAGCTGCTGTATGATGATACGGAAAAGACGCTGCAAGTCACCGATTTTCAGACCGGCGGCAGCTCCTGTGCGGATTATTCTGCCGAGGATTCGCTTTGGGGACAGAATCTGCATATTGATGTTTTCTTTTCGGATGCGCTCGGCAAAACTGCGGATACGCTTGCGGCAGCGCTGCCTGCGATCAATAACAAGCTGGCGTTCCTCGAAGAACTGGAGGACAATATCAAACGGTATACCGTTGAGGGTGCACATGCTGTAACGCCCGAATGCTTCACTGCAAGCCTTTACCCTGTTGCAATGGTCTTTGTGTTCAAAGACAGCACAGAACGCAGTCAGGCGTATCTTGAACTCGGATGCAGACCCGATTATATTGCAGGGCATCGCATCCGCATCATGATCAATGAACAATACAGGATCGAATGCAGCGGCATCTGACAGCCGGACGATCCATATCAAAATAAAGGAGGCTGGTTCCATTGGAGACCATACTCATCCGCAATGTCCGCGCGGCTGACAGCCTGCGGGACGCCGTCTGCGATCTGCTCCTGAAGGACGGCAGAATCGCCGCAATCGGGGAGCATCTCACTGCCGCGGCAGACCGTGTCATTGACGGCACGGGACTCGCCGCACTGCCCGGGCTTTTCGATATGCATGTGCATTTCCGTGACCCCGGTCAGACGCACAAGGAGGATGTCAATACAGGCACTGCCGCAGCCCTTGCAGGCGGTGTCACGGGCGTGCTCTGTATGCCGAATACGACGCCGCCTATGGATAATCCTGCGCAGGTACGCGAATTTCTCACACGCGCTGCAAAAACCGGCGTAGACGTACATCAGGCAGGCACGCTGACCGTCGGGCTGAAAGGCGAGCAGCTCGCCGATTATGAAGCACTCAAGGCTGCCGGTGTCACGGCGCTCTCCGATGACGGCAAACCCGTCCCGACGGCTGCGATGATGAAGGAAGCGCTCGCAAAGGCAAAGGCTGCCAGACTGCCGGTCGTTTCGCACTGTGAGGACTTGGCGATCATCAACGGCGGCATTATCAACAAGGGCGCTGTCTCCGAAGCACTCGGCGTCAGGGGCATGGACCGCCTCTCCGAGGATTCGATCACGGAGCGCGATCTGCAAATGGCGCTCGAAACCGGCGCGCAGCTCCACATCTGCCATGTTTCGACGCGCGGCAGCACGGACGCCGTGAGAAAGGCGAAGGCGGCAGGCGGCAATGTCTCCTGCGAGACCGCACCGCATTATTTCCTGCTGACCGATGAACTGCTGATGAAGCGCGATGCCGACTACCGGATGAATCCGCCGCTGCGCACGCCCGATGATGTCGCGGCGATCAAGGAGGGCATCCTCGACGGCACGATCGACTGCATCATCACCGATCACGCGCCCCATACCGCAGCCGAAAAAGCAAACTTTGAAACCGCCCCGAACGGCGTCGTCGGGCTCGAGACCTCACTCGCCGCGACCCTGACCGCATTTTATCATACGGGACTGCTCACCTTGCAGGATATCGTCCGGCTGATGAGCGACAATCCGCGCAGACTGCTGCATCTGCCGGAACGGACGCTCTCCGAAGGGCAGCCCGCCGACCTGATTCTGGTCGATCTGAACCGCAAATGGACGGTCGAGCCGGAAAAGCTGCATTCCAGATCGCATAATACCGTATTCAAGGGCATGACGTTCACCGGCAAGGTGCTGACGACCATTATCGGCGGCGTTGTGCGGTATGAAGCGGAGTGACCGCATCAAAACCCGCTGACGGAAAAGCACAGCAATCATATACACTTTAATGCAGACATGTGAAAGGAATACACTATGGATACAGTATTTATCGTGATAATTGTTCTGGTTCTGATCGTCACCGTGATCATGAGCATTGCGTATTATTCCAAGCGCCTTGAACACTACGATGCAATGAACCGGATTGCAGATTCGCTGGAGTCTATTAACCTTCATCTCAAGTCAATTGATGTGCAGATGAAATCCGCTGCACAGCCCTATGATGACTATGATTACGATGATCGCGAAGCATAAACCGGAGCTTCACGCACGCATGCAAGCAGACTGAAACCTGATTTCAAACAGAAAGGATGATTTTTATGCCGGCAAGAAAACTGCCGCCACCGCCGCCCGGACTGTTTCCGCCGCCCTTTGAGCCCCGCCGCCGCAGACGCAAGCGCCGCCAGACCCCGACGGAAAAGCTCAAGCGCAAGATCGCCAAGGTCACGGGCATCCCGACCACCTCTGCCGGACGCAAAAAGAAAGCAGAGCGCATGGTCTGCGATTTTCTGATCGACAAGCTGGATAAGCTGGACAAATAATAATTAAAACCGTAAAGGAGCGATTTACCATGAAAGAGCTGTTGCAGCTTTTGAAACAAAATGCAAGACTCTCCAATGCAGAGCTTGCGGCCATGCTCGGCAGAGACGAAGCAACTGTCGCAAAGCAGATCAAGGAGCTGGAGGAATCCGGCGTCATCCGCGGCTACAGCGTCATTGTCGATGAGGAGCTCGCCGACCGCGACGAAGTCTCCGCATACATTGAGCTGAAAATCACCCCGCAGCCCGACTGCGGCTTCGATGAAATTGCACGCATTATCTCCGGTTTCGAGGAGGTCGAATCCGTCACGCTGATGTCCGGCGGCTATGATCTCGGCATCACGCTGAACGGCTCCGGTCTGCGCGATATCGCGGGCTTTGTCTCGCAGCGCCTTGCAACACTCAACGGCGTACTCTCGACCCGGACGCACTTCGTCCTCAAGCGCTATAAGGAAAAGGGCATCCTGATTCAGGATGAGCCGAGTGATGAAAGAGGTGTATACCTGTGAATTATGAGTCCATTCTCTCGGAGCGCGCACAGGCAATCGCACCCTCTCCGATCCGCCGCTTCTTCGATCTGGCGGAAAGCATGGAGGGCGTCATTTCGCTGGGCGTCGGCGAGCCCGATTTCCGTACCCCGTGGACGATCCGCGCCGCTGCGATCTCGACCCTCGAGCGGCAGGCGATCTTCTACGGCGCAAATTCCGGATTGCTCCAGCTCCGTGAAGAAATCGCACATTTTATGCAGCGGAAATATAAGCTCAGCTACTGTCCCGAGAATGAGCTGCTTGTCACAATCGGCGGCTCCGAGGCGGTCGATCTGACCTTCCGCACGCTGATCAATCCCGGCGATGAGGTTCTGATTACCGAGCCCTGCTTCGTCTGCTATGCACCGCTGGTCTCCATGGCGGACGGCATACCGGTCTCCCTGCCGACACGGGAGGAAAACGAATTCCGTCTGACCGCCGAGGACCTGAAAGCCAAGATCACCCCGAAGACCAAGCTGCTCATGCTCTCCTATCCGAATAACCCGACCGGCGCAATCATGCGGCGTGAGGATTACGAGGCAATCGCAGAGGTACTGCGCGGCACGGATATCATGGTGCTCTCGGATGAGATCTACTCCGAAATGACCTACGGCACAAAGCATGTGTCGATCGCCGAGCTGGACGGAATGCGCGAACGGACGGTCGTCGTCAACGGCTTCTCCAAGACCTTCGCCATGACCGGCTGGCGTCTCGGCTGGATGGCAGCACCGCCGGAAATCATCGCGCAGGCGAGAAAGATTCATCAGTACGGCATCATGTGTGCACCGATGGTCAGCCAGCGCGCCGCGATTGAGGCACTCAAACACTGCGATGCCGACTGCGCACATATGATCGAGGAATACGATCACCGCCGCCGCTTCCTGCTCGAGCGCTTTGAGCAAATGGGTCTGCAATGTTTCCCTGCACAGGGTGCATTCTATCTGTTCCCGAGCATCGAATCGAGCGGACTGAGCAGTGAGGAATTCTGCGAGCGCCTCTTGCAGGAGGAAAAGGTTGCGGTCGTGCCGGGCTCTGCATTCGGCGAATGCGGCAAAAATAATATCCGCATTTCCTATGCTTACTCCTTAAAGCACCTGACCGAAGCTGCAAACCGCATGGAGCGCTTCCTGCAAAAATATCACAAATAGC
>CAMHUJ010000014.1 GCA_946188175.1 uncultured Ruminococcus sp. | reverse complement strand
AGATCATCAGCAAAATTCAGCAGGCTGCAAATAACGGCTCGCTGAACGGACAGGTTGTACTGATGCACGAAACCTACGATACCACGGCAACGGCTGTTGAGCAGCTCTGCCCGTGGCTTGCAGAGCACGGCTATGCGATCGTGACGGTTTCGGAGATGTTCAAGTACAACAATAAAGAAATGTTTAAAGGCAATGTTTATAACAAGTGCTTTTAATATTACCCCCTTTTCTTTCCGCCTCTGTTATGAAAATAACAGAGGTTTTCCTTTTGTGCACAGTATCTGTCTGAATGAATCACGCTGAGGGCGTTCAACTGACTCTTATGATCGCCGATTTTAATAGTTGATAAAATCAAGAAAATGTGCTATAATAATGAAAAAAGTATCAGCTCAAAAAGGAGGTACCGCCGTGATCGACCTGAATCATCTCGAAAAATATACCGAAAACAACCGCATCGAAGCGAAAAAAGCGCTCGGCGGTCTGCCGCACAGCATCTGGGAAACCTATTCCGCTTTTGCCAATACGCTCGGCGGCATCATCCTGCTCGGCGTCGAGGAATATAAGGATAAAACCCTGCATACGATTGATCTGCCAGAACCCGAAAGCCTGATCAAGGAATTCTGGGATGCGATCAATAACCCCAAAAAAGCCAGCGTCAATCTGCTGACCGGCAAGCATGTCCGGATTGAGGAGGTTAACGGCGATCATATTATCGTGATCGAAGTGCCGCGCGCGCAGCGGTATTATAAGCCCGTGTATGTGGACGGCAATCCGGTTTCCGGCACATACCGCCGCAACGGCGAGGGCGATTATCACTGCACCGAGGAGGAAATGCGCGCGATGTACCGCGACGCAAGCATCAAAACGCAGGATATGACCGTGCTGGAAAATATGGACAGCTCCGTCTTCTGCGCGGAGAGCATCCGCAGCTACCGGCAGCGCATGAAGCTCTCCCGCCCGAATCATGTCTGGGAGACACTCGACGACGACGAATTCCTGATGAAGCTCGGCGCGACCGGTATCGGCGAGGACGGCAAGGTACATCCGACCGCCGCAGGTCTGCTGATGTTCGGCTATGAGTATGAGATTCTGCGCGAATATCCGAACTATTTTCTCGATTACCGCGAGGAGATCGACGACGTTCACCGCTGGACCGACCGCTTTATTTCGTCATCCGGCGACTGGAGCGGCAATGTTTTCGATTTCTATTTTCATGTGTACAATAAATTGCAGCTTGACCTCAAGGTTCCGTTTGAAATGGAGGGCGGCTTCCGCGTGGACGATACGCCGGTGCATAAGGCGATCCGTGAGGCGCTCGCAAACTGTCTTGTCAATGCCGATTATTACGGGCGCAGAGGGATTGTGATCGTCAAAAAGCGGCATAAGATTACGATGTCCAACCCCGGCGATTTCCGCGTCGAGCTTGCCGAGGCGCGTTCCGGCGGCATGTCCGATCCGCGAAACGGCATCATGATGAAGATGTTTAACCTCATTGATATCGGCGAACGCGCCGGAAGCGGCATCCCGAGCATTCTGTATGTCTGGAAGCAGCAGGGCTGGGCTTCGCCGACGATCCGGCAGTCCTTCGATCCGAACCGCATCAAGCTGACGCTCCCGCTTTCCGACGGCAGTGACGATAACAAGGCGGCGGTCACGCAGAACGGTGACGATAAAGTGACGATAAACCGCGAGAGTGACGATAACGGTGACGATAACGGCGAAGAAGTGACGATAACCTCTGAAACACAGAAAGCAATGATCATCGACTATCTGACCGACCGCGCAGAAGGAACCGTTGCGGAACTGTCGGTGCTGCTCGGCGTCAAATCGTCGCGCGTAAAGAAGCTGATCTATGAGCTGATTGCGGATAATATCGTTGTTGCAAAGGGCGCAAACCGCAACCGGACATACAAGCTGAAAGCATAAATATACACCCTGCACAAAGCGTGCAGGGTGTTGCTGTCTTATGCAGGCGAAAACCGGCTGAACATCATACAAAATGCAGAGAGCCTGCTGCCGAATGACAGCAAGCTCCCTTTTTTACTGTGAAAATATCAGTGCTCACCGATTCGCGGCGCTTTGTATGATATCCTCCCATGAGATCGGTTCATACGATCCAAGCACACGGACATAATACTCCATGATGCACCAGAAGTCATCGCCGTTGACCTCGCCGTCCCGGTTGATATCGGACGTCGTTTGCGTCATCGGATCAAGCTGCGGGTCTTTATAGATCAGGCTGCCTTCCACATAGATTTGCAGCGCAAGATATGCATCGAACACCGAGACCTTGCCGTCCAGTGACGTATCACCGCGCGGTGCAACCCGAATCTTGACCGGTATCTCCAGCGTATCCTTTCCCTTGAACAGCTTTTCACGCAGCTCTGTCATACAGCTGTCATTCTTGAAATGGCTGATCATTTCATCTGCATTGACCGTGAAGGTCAGCGTCTGCTCGACCGTCTGATTCTTCTGCCAGAGTGTTGCAGGCGACAGCTTCGGGTCTTCCAGATGCAGCAGTGTTACTATGCCGCGCGATGCGCCGACTGCCTTCGTTGTACCGTCTGCGCGCGTTTCGGTTCCGCGCACCAGAATCTCCGGCGAAAGGATATCCATGATGTCATCGCCGAGGAAGAGGCGCGTATCATCCGCACAGAAATTCGCATTGTCCGTATAGACTGCGATCTCATACTCATAGTGTATGCCGGTTTCAACCGGTTCGGTTTCAATCGGAACCGTTACGGTCGTCGTCGTGGTCGTAATGATACCCGCGTCATATGACGTCGTAGTCGTCGTGGTCGTTGTGGTGGTCGTGGTCGTTGTAGTGGTTGTTGTTGTGGTGGTGGTCGTGGTCGTGGTGGTTGTGGACGTTGTTGTAGTTGTAGTCGGCGTCGTCGGCTTCGGTGTCGTCGTGGTCGGGGTCGTAGACGTCGGTGTTGTAGAGGTCGGCGTGGTAGTCGTAGTCGTGGTAGTCGTAGTGGTGGTCGTAGTGGTGGTTGTTGTTGTCGTCGTATCGGCTGCGATCTTCTCGATCAGCGCCTGAATCAGCGAAGAATCGGATTCGTCAATACTGCCGTCACCGTTCATATCCGCACACATACTGGACGCCGGATCAAGCGGATTCGGCTTTCCCGCACCCAGAAGACCTGCAACTTCCAGAACTCTGTCAAAATCTGCCTTCGTAATTTTTCCGTCTTTGACGACATCGCCGAAATAACGGATATTGATGCCCGCCTTCTCTGCATTGTCCCGAACATCGGAATAATAATCGCAGATCAGCGTTGCATCCTCATCAATCATGGTCGGATCAAATTCGCATTCCGGATTGCGGACTGCAATCGAACCGTCATACAGGCTGCCGACGAATGCATTTGCACCGATCGACGTAACCGTTTTCGGAACATCAATGTCAATCAGATTCGTACAGCCGCGGAAGGCATCCTTCGGGATCGAGGTCAGACCGTTCGGCAGCTCGACCGTACCGACTTCATCGAAATACTGCTTATAATCCGGATTGTCACACAGATCGCCCTCGCCCGTGATCACGAGCTTGCTTCCGCCGATCAGCTTCCATGTCAGGGCATCCGTCGGGGTCGTGCCGCTTGCAGGCTTGCCGCAGTTGCCGTAATCCGTCACGAGCTCATCCCACTCGCAGATATACATCATGCCGCTGCCGCTGCTGCCGGTATCAGGGAAATCACGCCATGAACCGGGATTGCCGGGCGCACCGTATCCGCCGTAGGTTGTGCAGAGCGCCGCATAATCCTCGTGACCGGTCTCCTTGCCTTCCGCTTTACCGTTATCCGGCTGTTTCGGCGCCGATTCCCAGTTGATATACCCGGTGAAATCCTCGCCGGTGACCCATTTCCATGTACCTTCTTGGGTCTTGTCCGTTGCACCGATCCAGCAGTCATTCATGCCGGTTCCGGTATTGAGCAGCATCTCTCTTGCCAGATCATTTTCAAGCTGGGAATTCACGGTAATCAGATGTCCGCCGATCTTTTCGCAGGCAGCCTCCGCTTCCTCCCATGTTTTTACGGCAGTGAAAATCTGATAGCGGTGACCGCCGAAGAGACGGTAATCCGGAATCGGCTGATATGCCGTTGCAAAGCCGGAGCCCGTCACGGAATTGATCGTAATATGATTGTCTTTTATGCTGCGCAGCGTGAACTGGAAGTATCCGGGGCAGGAATCGTCTGCCGGATTATAGTTCAGATCAAGCTCCGAAACATCAATACTGATAACTGTCTCCTTCCCCTTGGACAGCATCACGGCATTGTTCTGCTGACCCTTGAGAATCGGTGTGAACATATAGCTTTTTCTGCCGGAAAGCGTTGCAAAATCATAATTACCGTAATCTGCATTGATCCGGATTGAGAAATCAAAGAGCAGTCTGCAATCCTGTTCGGATGTCAGCGAAAAGTTGATTGTCCGGAGCGGATTTGCCTTGAGACCCGCAGTATAACCGACATACGTCGCATTATAATAATTATCCGGATTGCCGCCCGTCGGTTCGCCGGGCACAATCTCAGACTCCGGAACCGTCTTCGGGCTACTGACCGAAATGATGCCCTTCTCAACCGATGTCGTATCCGGCATGTTGGTCACATAGGCAGATTTTGTCAGCGGCGCTCCGATCGAAATGTCATAGCTGCCGGTCTCGATGTCATCTGCAATATCCAGATAAAATGTCAGGCTACGGAAATTGAGATCCTGCGCAATCCAGAGCTCATTGACCGTAGGAGCATACTGCATATTGGCAAGATCGGTAACCGTGCCGTCGCCGTTGACACGAATTCCGGAAGGACGTTCGAATGTATTGCCGTCAATGGTTTGTTCCTCAATGACCGGCTTCATGCCCTCCGGAAGATGCACGCACATATCGCCGGAATGTGTATAGCCGCTGTATTGGCGCGTGATCATAAACGGAACCTTCTTTGCGCCCTGATAGGTGCTGACCTTATCGCCGTAATAGGTCGGAGGCGGCAGAACGGTAATCGTACCGCTGTAGACCGCAGTCGGAGAAGCCTGCTTGCCGGTCGTATATGCACTGCCGACAATCACCTTCATCGGATAAACACCCGGCTCGGTCTCCGCCGGAATATTGAACATAATGTCGAACTTTGTTTCCTTATTCTGGGAGTAATTCGGAGAGAAAGAAACTGCAACAGGCTCGTTATTTACTCTTGCGTTGCCGAACTCAGTGGATTTCTGATCACCGTCCTCAGTGTAGACGATGCCTTCCACCCAGCCGTTCTCCGTCAGGACCGGCTGCACTGCCTGATCATAGTACAGGTACATGTGACCCTGCTGATATTTATCATCCGGCGTCATTGTCACGGTATACGGAACATGCTGATCGCCGGCATAGACGGTAATATTTGCACCTTCAAAGACCGTGACCGGATCCGGCGCAACATACTCGCCGTAGCTCGGGGCTGTGATATACGGATTGACATTTTCCGGATATGTCAGCGTTTCAAGATACAGATCGAGTTTTGTCTGATCCGTCGAATCAATCTTTTTGTCGCCGTTGAAATCCGCATTGCGGAGGCCCTGCGCGGAGAGCGTTGCTTTTTTTGCAATATAATCATTGAGCAGCGCGGAATCATCCGCATTGACGTCGCCGTCCACATTGACGTCGCCGCGCTTGTTCAGCGCACTGAACTTGAATTTATAGCCCGTCTTGGTTGCCACATACGCTTCCGCGGTGGAATCCTTGTAGCCGCAGATCGTCATCTCGGCAGTGGATGAAAACATCCAGATACAGTCGTTGTTGAGAGCAGAATCCGGATTCAGAAATGTGATCTTTTGCAGTCTGCTGCTTCCGAATGCGTTGGAATCAACCGTTGTGACATACTCCGGAATCGTGATCTCTTTCAGACCCGAGCATGCATAAAACGCATGATGCTCAATGCTTCGCAGGCTGCCAGGGAATGTTACCTCGGTGAGGTTACAGGCACCCTGGAATGCCTGCGGCAGAATCGTCCGGACACCTTCCGGCACGGCAAATTTCGTTGCCGTACTGCCGAGCGGATATTGCAGGATCATTTCCTTCGCCTTGTTCATCAGAATACCGTTCACAGCACAGTACGATTTATTGTCTTCCGCAACCGCAATCGTTTCCAGTGAATCACAGCCAAAGCCGATTGCCTGACCGATCTCCTCCACACTCTCCGAAATATAAATATATTTCAGATCAGAACAGCACGAGAATGCCTGTGTTCCGATATATTTGACACTGGAGCTGATCACAGCGCCCGTGATCTTTGCGTCACCGAATGCACCGCCGGCAATCACCTTGACCCCGTCCGGAATCAGCACATTGCCGACTGCATTCTCTCCGCTGAACAGAATGCCGTTGACGATCACCAGCGTAGTCTGCTGCGTCTTTTTGGTCTGCCAAGCCGTACCCTTCATCGCATAGCAGCCGACACGCGCGAGCGAATCCGGAATATTCACGCTGGACAGATTCTCGCAGTCTCTGAACGCATTGTCACCGATTGACCGCAGTGTTTCCGGCAGCCAGACCGCTCTCAGATTTTTCACATCCAGAAAAGCACACTCCGGAATACCGGTAATGCCGTCACCGATCTCAATCTCCTGAATCTTCTCGATGACACCCTTCTTGAGCCACGGTGTATCCGCACCGAGCCCGCGAAAATTGCGGATACTGCCTGTTCCGGCAAAGGAAAGCAGTCCCGTTTGGGGATTCAAAGACCACGAAATCTCGCTGCTCTTTTCGCCGCATGTGCCCGAAAGGCCGTTCTCAGCCGTTGTGACTGCCTTTGCCTGTGCAACCGCCGCGGAAACCGGTACATCCGGTGCCGCCAATGCAGATGCCGTCGCAGATGCGGGCAGACACATCACTGCACCGTTGCATGACATGACAACGGCTGCAACAAAAGAAACCAACCGCTTCTTGTGTTTCATGTTTGATTCATTCCTCTCTTCATTACGTCAAAAACCTGATCCGGAAACCGCGCAGACAGCCGTCCTTCCGCGGTTTCTGCTGCCGGACGGCAGCATCATATACATTGTACCTGATTTTTCCGAAAATGTCAATCATTTCCGGATGAACGGCGTCAGGCAAAGCCGCTGCACCGGAACCTCAGGATGCGGACGATTTCACATAGCCGACGGCAATCGCCGAATGATTGTCCATATCCTGAATCCCGTTTGTTTCCACATAATTCCGCATCTGCCGGAGCCATTTTTTCGGCTCCGTATCCTGCTTCGCATACTGGCACATTTCCGATTCCGCGATATTCTCCCAGAAGCCGTCGGTACAGAGCAGGAAGCTGTCGCCGCTCTGCATCCGGAGCACGGTCGAATCAATCTGCAAATCCTCGCTCATGCCGAGCGCCCGGACAAGCTGGCTGCGCCCCGGATAGCTCCGGATCTGATCGGGCTGGATCTCGCCGACCAGCACCGCCATTTGCGCGACACTGTGATCGACCGACTGGAAGACGATTTTTCCGCTGCGGAACTGATAGATACGGGAATCACCGACATTCGCTGCGACGGCACACTGTTTGCCGATCCACAAAACCGCAATGGTCGTTTTCATCTCGCTGCCGTCCTTTTGCAGCGCAAGCACCGCCTTGTTTGCATGCCGGATCGCTTCATGCAGCGCTGCCTCGCTGACCGGCTTGTTTTGCAGATCGCTGTTTACGGCTGCGATTGCCGCACGCGATGCCGCATCTCCGCCGCCGTGTCCGCTGAGCCCGTCCGCTGCAATCGCAATGACGGAATTCCCGAATTCCAGAATTGAAACAGAATCTTCATTGACCGCACGGTTGCCCTGTGCGGAATAATAAGCTAGCTGTATTTTCATAAGCTGACAGGTCTCCTCATACATGAGAAGGCGGCAGGCGCCGCCCTCTCGCTGATTCTGTAAATCTTTCAGTCATCCGGCAGATTATTTGCCGGTTATCTGTTCCCATGTGATCGCATTGCCGGAAAGTGCCGTCTCTGCATAATAAATCAGGATGTACTGTGCATCGGAAACATCGACTTCTGCATCGTCATTGACATCTGCAACGCCCTGCTGTTCCAGTGTCAGCGGCATCGGGTTGCCGGAAAGCGTCGATTCCGTATAAGCAGTCAGCACGAGCTGTGCGTCCTCAACGGAAACCTGCTTGTCTGCATTGACGTCGCCGCGCATGCCTCTTGCAATGGTGCGCTCGAAGCTGCCGTCATTGTTCGCATCGACTGCGATACCGATTGTATCCTCGTCGATCTCATAGATCAGCACATTCTTCTGATTCGTGGAGAATCTGACTCTCGGGAAGTTCTTGTAGTTGTTCGCGGTGACCGTCACATCATTGAGGCTGCCGCCGCTCAGGATCCAGCCGTTCTGCGACTCGATATAACGCAGCGAAAGATCGCCGCCGTCCTTGCCGGAAACCGTAACGGTATGCCAGTGCGTCGGATGATATCCTTCATCCATGACCATAGAGAGCTGATATGCGCCGCCGTTGCCGCCGACCGTGATCTCACCGTTCGGGCGGACGGTCAGCTTCTTGAACTGCTCCGAATTTGCACGCAGCAGGCAGTGCTCATATTCCATGGACATATTCAGACGGTCGGGATCAGCCAGCGAAATCACATAGCTGTTTCTTGCATCCATGTATCTTGCATCGGAATTGCCGGAGAGCATGAGGTTCGATGCAAATTCCGTCGAGCCGTCGCCGTAGACCTTCGTGCTGCGGTCCGCCTCGAGCGAATAGCTCTTCAGGAAGCGGTTGGTGATCATGGTTGCGTAGTAGGGCTGCGATGCGTCGCGGGTATAATCCTTCACGCCGTTGAACAGACCGAAGCTGTTGAGCAGCTTCTCATCCGCGGTCACGAGCGCGAGCTTGCCGGACTTATGCTTTGTGCTGTTTGTGATCGCCTCGGTGCCGAGCTCCTTGTCCTTGTCGGTAACCGGAATGAGCCATTCCCATGTATTCGTATTGATAAAGAGATTGTAGCGGTCGGTCATCTCGGTTGCGGAGCTGTTGTAAATCTTGATCTCGACGTTATAGGTCTTCTGCTCGGTTGCGCTGAGCGTCTTAATGACATGGGTATTCTCGATGATGCCGTATGCAACGACGGATTCACCGACATACAGGTCCTTATTCTGCTCGTAGGTATAGGTCAGCAGCGTCGGCTTCTTTTCCTTGACGGAGGCAATCAGCTTCTGGAGCTTTTCCTTGTCGGTCTGACCGGACTGATACACAGCCTGCGTCAGATTCTTGGTGTACTGCATCATCTGATAATAGGTGATCGCAGAGCGGACATCGTCGTTGATGTTCTTGGAGTTGATGTCATAGAGCTTTGCGGTGCCGTCAACGAGGTCGGATGCCTTGAAGACGCCGTAGTTGTGCAGGATCGAGGTCACAGCCATACCGAAGTTTGCGCCGGCAGGCTTCTGTGCAAGTGCCTCATTGATCTTTGCGATCTCGACATTGCTGAGCTGCTCGTTCAGTGCGGTGCGTGCCTCCTTCGAGATGTACAGCGAGGACTGGTCGCCCTGCTTGCAGAGGGTGCGGATGGAATTGATGAAGCCCCAGTTATCGTAGCCCCATGCGTAATCCGGACGGGCAGTCGTCGTCACGATGCCGGAATCGCTGACCGTGGCGGTGGTAACGGTCGTGGATTCGCTCGACTTGCCGGTATCCTGCTTATCGCTCTGCGTGGTCGCGGTCGGGACCGTGGTCGTCACGGTGCCGGTATGCGTCGTGGTCGTGGTGGTAACGGTCGGCTTCGTGGAGGAAACAGCCGTTGTTGTCGTGGTGGAAACAGTCGGCTTCGTGCTGCTTGTAGTGCTCGTGACAGTCGTCGAGGTGGTCGTCGGTCTGGTGGAGCTGGATGTCGTGGTGACGGTGGTTGTCACGGTGGTGGGCTTGGTGCTGGTGGTCGATGTCGGATGATCGTCAGATCTGGTGGTCGTCACGGTCGTGGTGGTCGGTCTGGCGGAGCTGGATGTCGTGGTGACGGTGGTCGTGACGGTCGTGGGCTTGGTGCTGGTGGTCGATGTCGGATGATCGTCAGATCTGGTGGTCGTCACGGTCGTGGTGGTCGGTCTGGTCGAGCTCGAAGTCGTGGTGACGGTTGTGGTCACGGAGGTCGGCTTCGTGCTGCTGACAGTTGACTGATCGTGCGCGGTATTGGTCGTTGTGGTCGTGGTGGATGTGCTGGTGGTCGTCGTGACGGTCGTCGTGGTCGTGGTCACGGAAGCAGTCTTGCTCTGATCCTTCAGCGTCAGCGTATCAACACCCTTGGAATCCACATTGTTGATGCGGGTGATCTGGCGGTTGACGATCTCGATTCTGTAATCGGTGATATGCGTATAGCCGGAAGGTACGGTGATTTCGCAGACATCATAGATGCCGTCCGGCAGAGAAACATGCACCGGCTCCGCGGACTTGCCGGTCTTCCAGACGAGCGAATCGCCGGAACCGCTGACAAGCACGCTGTCCTCATTGAGATCGAGGGAATCGTTGCGGAACTTCACCGGAACCTTGTTCAGGGTCGTACCGGTGATCGAGATGACGGCGCCTGCAAGCGGATTGCCGTCCTGATCGACGTTCTTCACATAGACATCCGCACGGTCATTCGTCGTGGTGGTCGTGGTCTCAACGGACTCGATGTAGGTCGTAGAGGTCGAGGTCGTCGTGGTGGAAGTG
The DNA here is from genome assembly GCA_946188175.1 of uncultured Ruminococcus sp. Lineage (GTDB taxonomy): Bacteria > Bacillota > Clostridia > Oscillospirales > Ruminococcaceae > Firm-04. The sequence goes on along the minus strand of CAMHUJ010000014.1, from coordinate 1,459 downwards.
GAAGTAGACGTCGATGTGGTCGTGGTCGAAGTGGAGGTAGAGGTGGAAGTCGTTGTGGTGGATGTAGAAGTCGAGGTGGAAGTGGTGGTTGTGGAAGTAGAGGTCGAAGTGGAAGTTGTGGTAGTGGATGTAGAGGTGGAAGTAGAGGTTGTGGTGGTTGTAGTCGATGTAGAAGTGGAAGTAGATGTTGTGGTAGTTGTGGTGGGTGTGGTGGTCGGCTTGTCAGACACCGGGAAAGTATACGTCGTTGTGGTGGTGGTCGGCGTCGTAGAGGTCGGCGTCGTGGAGGTCGGAGGAGTCGATGCCGGCGTCGTTGTCGGGTCCGGCAGCGTGGTGATATCCTCAAAATATGTTGTGGTCGTGGTGGTCGGGGTCGTGGTCGGATTGTCGCTGATCTTCTCCTTGACCTCGATCCAGCCCTGCTCAACCTCAAATGCAACCGGCTCGCCTGCTGCGGTATAGCACTCGTCGCAGAAAATCTCGACTGCATAGCGCTTTGCCGCCGCATCCTCCGGCACGATCACCTGAAATGTGATGAACTCGCCGGTCTCGGTGACATTCTCGCCGCCGCAGCATACAAAACCGTATTCCTGCTTATCGGGCGACTTGATCGCAGTCTTGCTCAGGCTGTTCACGGAATCCAGCGTGATCGTATAATCCGGACGCTCCGCGGATTTCATCTTCACCGAAAGCGGCTCGGTGAAGGTGAAGCGGAATCCGCCGACCGAGAAGCCTGCGGTATTCTTCGTGATACGGAAGCTGTACGGGACCGTCTCACCCTGCTCAGCCGTGATCTGATCTGCGGAGAAGCAGACTGTCTTGTCTGTCTCCGCAGCAAACGCACAGAACGGTTCTGCCGCACCTGCCGCAAGCATGGCACCGCTGCAAAGCAGTGCGGTCAGTTTACTCAGTAACTTCATGTTATGATAACTCCTTTCAGGCCTCTTTGCCGGGGTTCATGATATCTTCCCATTTGATATCTTCATACTTTGCGAGCACTCTTGCATAGTATTCGAGAATAAACTGCGCGTCCTTGATGTTCGTCTCGCCGTCGCCGTCCACATCGCCGGCGGTCTTTGCCGCATCGGGATATGTATCGTGATAGCTGACCTCCGTTCCGACTAAGGAGTCGGTGAACAGCAGCAGAATCTTCTGCGCATCGATTGCACTGACCTTGCCGTCCAGCGTGATATCGCCGCGCGGCGCAATCAGAACAGGAACCTTGAAATTGAGTGCGGTTTTGCTTCCGAAGAGCTGTTCCTTCGCAAGTCCCAGCGACGGATCGACATGTCCGATCTTATCGACTTCACTTGCATACAGCGTAAATTCCAGCTCATTGACAACCTTTCCGCTCTTCTCCCAGAGCGCGGCAGGTGTCAGCTTGGCATCAGAGAGATGTGCAAGTGTCGAGAAATCGCGTGTTTCGGTCGTCGGCTCCTCCGGGCCGTCCGGCGTAATC
>CAMHUJ010000013.1 GCA_946188175.1 uncultured Ruminococcus sp. | reverse complement strand
GACGCCGCCGTCCTCAGCGGTGCTGCCGGTGATCGCCTGAATCAGCGGATTGATGAAGCTGTCAGTCAGCGCGGTAACGATGTTGCCGAACGCAGCACCGATGATGACACCGACTGCCATGTCCATGACATTGCCCTTGAGTGCGAATTCCTTAAATTCTGCGAGAAAGCCCTTTTTTTCTGCCATTTTTATTTCATCCTTTCATACTGCGGCGTGATACCGCATTGCTTTATTACTATTATAGCACACTCATGCGAAAAATGCATCTGTACAAATCGACGAAATTGCAGACGAATATTGCACCTGATTTTGACATATGCAGAACACGGTATGCAGAATTGCACAAAACATGCAAGTGGAAATTGTGCATGGCACCAAAGTTACCGGATGCTATTCCATTTTTGCAAAAAGCTATGTTATAATAAGCGTGTACAGAGAGATACAGTTGTATGTGCAGGAAGTGCAAATCAACCCAAGTTCAGAAAGGAGCGTGCGGCGTTTGCGGACGCCGTACAACAAAGCATATGGCTGAATACCGATCAACCGGCAGAGAGCTGCGAAAATCCCCGAAGGGTCTGGTCGTCGGTCTCTTTCTCATTGCACTGACGGCAGCCGGTGCATTTTTCGCCGGAAATGTCCTCAATAATTTGGTCTCGCTGGAGCCGGATGATTCCGACGAGGCAGAGATCTCGGTGCCGGATATGACCGAGGAGTCCGAGGAGAGCAGCCGGATCGAATACGGCTCGGTGCGCATCTCGAAGGAGCGCATCCGCCGCGGCCCGCTGATGCTGGTGAACGACAGCTTCCCGACCGAGGATGCCGAGGAGGGCATCGTATCCGTTTTTGAGCAGAAGAATGAATATCTGACCGTCCGCGATATGGATGTGCGCCTGCTGGATGAGACAATGGATGCGCTCAACCGCATGGCGGAGGGCTTCCATACGGCGACCGGTCATGCCGATCTGCTTGTCCGCGACGGCTATATCACCAAGGATGCGCAGAAGCGGCTGTATGAAGCAGATTTGCAGATGACGGGCGGCAGTAATTCCGCACTCTATGCGATGCCGGGGTGCAGCGAATTTGAATCCGGCTATACCTTTGAGCTTTCGCTTTTCATCAACGGCGTCTTCGAGGATTTTACCGATGAGGGCGATTATGCATGGATTCTTCAGCACTGCGCCGAGTACGGCTTTGTGCAGCGTTATCCCGAGGGCAAATCGGAGTTTACGCATGTGACCGACCGTCCGTGGGTGTTCCGCTATGTCGGCACGCCGCATGCATGGTATATGTACAAGAATAAACTCTGCCTCGAGGAATATACCGAGCTGCTGGAAATGCATCCCTTTGAGGGCGAGCATGCGTTCATCAACGACCAGCTCGGCAGAGAATATGAGGTCTATTATGTCTCCGTCGATCCGGACGATCCGGAGCCGGATACCGTTATACCGATGCCGATTGACTGTCAGTACAGCTACACGGGCAATAACAAGCACGGCTTCTATGTGACCGTCAATCTGGAAAGCGCACCGTAAACCGCATATAAAACGATCCGCCGTACTGCTGTCAGTACGGCGGATATTTTTGTTTATTCGGCAGCCGAAGAAGAATCGTCAGCTTCGGAACTGCTTGCTACGCTGTGCTGGAAGAAGGTGATCTTAATGGAATCCAGCCATGCCGGAAGCGGTACGACTGCACCGTCAGCACCTGCGGTACAGAGAACGCCCTGACCCGTTGCCGGTGCGGAGGAATACTGGAACATATAGCTGATTGCATGGCGGTGATTGGAGAAGTCCATTGCCGTGATGTCAGTGGTAATGGAATCGACGAAGATACTGAAATAGGTGTCGAGATTTCGTGCGACACGCTCACCGCCCTCGCCTCTGCGAGTGGCGCGCGTCGAGGTGATTTCGCCGCCGCCGATGCACTGGTTCAGCAGCTGTGCGACGGAGTTTCCGATGACGCTGCACCGTTCTTCTTCGTCCTTATAGTTGCTGCTCGTCAGCATCGTTTCAAACTGTGCGTTATCGAGCGTCACTTCCATGTCGTCCTCTACCGGACGCAGACCGGTATCTCTGACCGGAATCCGGTAGGTGACGTTGCCGATCAGCTCGACGATCTTCTGGAAGCCGGTGCTGTTCATTTTGACATAGCGGTCAATCGGCTGATCAAGCAGATCGGCGATTGCGGTTTTCATTGCATCCATGCCGTGGTTTGCATAGCAGGTGTCAACGGTCATTGCCTTGCCGTCGTAGATCACCTGCAAATCCAGCGGAATGCCGATGCAGAAAATCTTTTTGCGGACCGGATCAAAACGCAGCATCATGACGGCGTTCTTTTTCGTGTCGTCATCCGGATCGAGCACAAAGAGCAGCGCGTTGACGTCATCTTCAGAGATACTGGTCGTTGCGCTCTGCATCGTTTGCAGCTCTTTCGGTTTGTTTGTCAGCTTGTTGTAGAAGTAGAGTCCGACTCCGCCGAACACGACCAGAGAAATCAGAACCGTGATCATGAACGGAATCGCCGTACTGCCCGCCTTCGGACCGCGGCGGCGTTGATAGGTAGTGGTCATTTTGCCGTTATTGCAGTATATGCAGCAGCGCTGCACATGGGCTGCACTCCTTTCCTGAGTTTATTTGCTGAAATAATCATGTGAAGAGCCCTGCTGCCGGATTGCCTCCTGAACGGAAAGCACATGCATCTCGAGCCCTGCACGTTCTGCCATATGAACGGTTTGCCTCGTGCCGGAGCGGATATCCGCGAGCAGCGCAATAATACGCTGACTGTGCCGCACCATATATGCATTACGGTCGCGGTAACAGCCGCGGTAATAATGCTCGCTCAGCGGAATGACACGGTCTGCTGCCTGCATCACGGCGCGGACATGAAACCGCTCTGCGCCGTTTTCCGGAAGCAGACGGTCTGCATAGGGGAGAACGCAGATCAGCCGGACCGCCGGATACTGCCTGCGGAAATGCAGGATCATATCCGCTGCCCAGAGATCGACGCCGCGTGCCATGCCCGTATAAAAGGTATCGGCACCCTCCTCCATAGCGGATTCAATCTCGCGGAAGAGCAGGCTTTGCAGCATGCGAAGCGGTGCGCCGGTCGGGAGCTTTTCGGGCCGGTGACCGGAAATACAGACCGCAAATCCCTGCTGCATCAGTTTGTGAATATGGAACCGCCGATGAACTCTCTGACAAGCGACTGCTCCGGAATCCATGCGTGCTCCATGGGCTGCATCGCCTCCATGAAGCGCAGCAGCATCGGAATACCGCTGTCTCTGTCGGCAGTCTCCGCCAGCGTGCGGACGGTCTCGAGCAGAATCGGACGGTAGACCGAAAGCTCATAGCCCATGAAGGTATCCAGCTCATAATCCGCCAGATGCTTATAGGGCATGATGTAAAGATTTTCGCCTCTGGAAATGCTGGTCAGCATCTCGCAGGATTCTGCCGGTGCTCTGCCTCTCGTGCGGTGATCGCGGATGAGGCGGCGTGCGAAACGGATCAGCGAGGGATGAAGGCGCTCGTTTTCCATGGTGATGCGCGTGCGGACGCTGAGATAGATGCGGTTTGCGATTGCGTGCGAATCGCCGGTGACATCCGGATTCAGCGCGTGAATGCCCTCCATGATAATCAGTTCATTGGACTTGCGCTGCAAAATCTTGCCGGATTTCCGCTGCTTCTGCGCGGCAAAATCAAACACCGGCAGTTCAACTGCCTCACCGCGTGCGAGCTGTTCCAGCTGCGTATTGAGCAGGTCGGTATCGAGACGCAGCGGCGACTCATAATCCGGTCTGCCGAACTGATCGACGATATCGGCATTGCGCGAACCGTCTGCGTAGTAATTGTCCATGGAAAGGGTATGCGCCTCAAAGCCCGCGGCATCGAGAATCTGCTCCAGACGGCAGGCTGTTGTGGTCTTGCCGGAGCCGGAAGGACCGGAGATCAGCGTGATCGGGCGCTCTTTGGCGTGGCGGCAGATATCGTCCGCAAGATCGCGGAGCTGCTTGTCATATGCAGCCTCGGCATCAATCACGAAGGATTCCGGTTCATCATGCGCCATGCGGTTGATGTCTGTAATCGAAATTTCATTCATGCGGCAGTCTCCTTTTCATTGCCCTGTGGCGGCTTTTTTGTGCAGGCGGATATCCTTGCCGAAGAAGGGCAGTATCCGCGAGGATGAGAGAAGGCGGGAAAGGATACGGTCGCCGTAGCGCTCCTTTACCTCCTGCGTCGTCAGATTCGTGCTGACAATCATCGGCTTGCGCGCATTGACGCGGCTGTTGATGATCGTATACAGCATGGAACGGGAAAATGCGGTATCGAATTCGGTGCCGAAATCATCGAGGATCAGCAGATCGCATTCGAGCAGAGCTGGGAGAGAATCGCTGCTCTCCTTTGTTCTGCGGAACTGCTCCTGATCGAGCGTATGCATCAGGTTGATCGCGGAATCGTAGATGACATTATAGCCCTTTTTGAGCACCTCATTGGCAATCGCAAGCGAGAGATGCGTTTTTCCGAGACCGGTTCCGCCGCAGAGATACAGATTGCCTGCGGTATCCGGCGAGAAGGCTGCGGCATATTGCTGACATGCGGTATAATTCTGCTGCATGGTATAATATTGATCGGTCGGCAGATCGGCATAATAGGAAAGGGAAAAATCAGAGAACTGCGACAGCGAAAGCTGCGAGCGCGCATTGAGCGCCTCCGTTCCGACTCTGCCGATCTCCTGCTTCAGACACTGACAGGGCTTTCCGCCGACAAATCCGGTATCGTCGCAGAGGGTGCAGCTGTATTGCAGATCGAGATAATCCTCCGGATAGCCGTGCGCGGTCAGGAGCTGCCGGAGCATGGCATCTGCTTCCTTGCAGTGCCGCTCGATTGCAGCGAGACGCGCCTGATTATCCGGTCTGCCGAGTGCATGCGTGATCTCAAGGCAGGCGGTGCGGAGCTGGCGGTCCAGCTCGGCGGTTTCCGGAATTTCGCGCTGAATCTGCACGGTTCGGATTTCCTGCGTCCGCTCGGCATTGCGGCGGCGCTCCTGAATATGCCCGATTGCCTGTGCGTAGATTTCCTCCTGCGTCATTCCGGTTCACCTCCTGTATTACAACCCGTAGGGGTTCATGATTTTTTCCACATCGCTCATGTCGATCGAAGAATTTGTGCTGCCCTCCGGCGGCTTTCTGGTGCCGCTTCGCTTCTGCTGACGGGCAGCGTAATAGGCGTCATCCTGCTTCTGCGCATCGGCGACGGTACGGATGCCGTCCTGTGCCCAGTGTTCCAGAATGCCGTTCATATAATTGAAGTTCAGCTTATCGTCCTTCTGGTTGCGTGTTTTTTCATAGGCAATCTGAATCATCTCCGTGGACCAGCCCTGCTGCTGCCAGCGGTCGATGAATTCCTGCTGCAATCTGGTCGGCTGACGCTTCATCTCAAACATGCGCATCAGCTTTGCGGTGAAGGTCCGTGCCTCGGTTCGGCGGCGGATATCCTCCTCGACCAGTGCATGTGTCATGACGCCGCGCTCCTGCCATTCGATTGCGATTTTCTCCATGTAGCGTACATGGAAGCAGTCGTTCTGCACGCAGTATGCAGCGAGCATCAGAATCAGATCGGGCTCCAGTCCGAGATATTCGTGCATCCAGATCATGCTTTTCTGCTCGGTATTGTTGAGCATTCTGCCGGCAAGCGGCTCCATGCTCCGGAACATCTCCGCGATTGCCTGATTCTCCTGAATCCGCGCAGCGATCTCGGAGGGCAGCAGCGAAAACTGACTGCTGCTGCTTTGCAGCTTTGCGGTCGGCTCTTTTTGCGGCTCCGGTACGGATACCGTAACCGGTGGGGCAGGGGCGGCAGGCTGAATCTGCGGCGCGGCGGTCTGCAATCTGACCGAGGGCTGCTCCTGCGTATCCGAGAGCACGTTTGCATCCTGCCAGAAGGCGATTGCGTCCTCGACGGCATCCGGCATGACCTTGCAGTTCTGCGCGACGGTCTCCGCGGTGAGCGGTTCGTCGGCGTGGCAGAGCAGATACAGCAGGATTTTCAGCTGATCGTGGCTTGCGAGCTTGAGCAGATTGTCTGCAACCGTTACCGGAACGGCAAAGGTATGTCCCTGTTTCAGATAGATTTCCATACATTCGCCTCCCGTATCCGGACATAGTGATACTCTTATAGTATAGCACAAAACGCAGAAATTGTAAAGTGCGGGAATTCTGAAATTTTCCTGAAGCCGCCGCCGGATTTTGTGTACAGCGTGCAGACAGATTTGCGGCGAATACAGACAGCATCATATGAATCTGATAATAAATCATTGACAACTGCGCGAAAAACTGATAAAATACAATCAGACGGCAGAAAGGGGGATTCTTCATGCCGAAACAGAAAACGATCCGCAAAAGGATCACAGCCGCGCTGACAGCAGCATTGACAGCAGGTTCGCTCGCAGTTTCCGCACATGCTGCAACGGAGCAGCGCCTTGTCGGATACATGGGCGATCTGAACGGGGACATGTTCGTCAGCGATGCGGATATTCAGATCCTGACGAAGCATCTTCTCTCGGAGGAGGTGATGACTGAGCCGGATATCGCATTCCGTGCCGATCTCAACAAGGATCAGTGCATTGATGTCCGCGATCTGACGCTGCTGCGCCGCGTTGTGCTCGGCGGCAAGGGACCGGATGAGATTTATGAGGAGGTCGAGGTGCCCGATCCGGAGCCCGAGCTGATCTCACCTCCGGTGAAGGGCGTCAGACCGACGCTGCCCTCGGTCGGCGAAACGAATATCCTGATGTTTGTCATTGATTTTCCGGACTGCGTCCGCTCTGATCACTATACCGCGGAGGAGATCACGGAGCGCACCTTCGGTCCCGAGGATAAAAACAGCAAAGCCTATCCCATGGAGAGCATCTCTGCGTTTTATAACCGCGCCTCTTACGGCAGACTGCAAATGCACGGCGATGTCTTTCTGTATAATGCGCAGGGCAGCATCAATAACTACATCAATCCGAAGGGCGATACCGCAAGCTATGTCGGAACCGATAAGCTGCTCAATGAGGTAATGGCTGCCTTCGATGCGCAGGTCGATTTCTCCAAATACGATACCGATAAAAACGGCACGATTGATACGATTCTGCTGGCTTTGCCGGGCTCTGCCGGTTCGGAATACTGGTGGCCCTGCTCCGGCGGATATTACGGCAATGAGAGCTTCGACGGCGTCCGCGGCGGCAATCTCTGCTACGGCGGCTGGGACCTCAGCGACCGCGCAGGCTTCAACGGTACATGGACGCATGAGCTCGGACATGCAATGGGTCTGCCGGATTATTACCGCTACGAGAATTTTGATAATACGGAAGAGGATGACTACGGCAGAGGCTTGAGCGGCGATGCGGGCTGGCTGACGATGGACGATGCGCTCGGCGATATGAGCTGCTTTGACAAGCTGATGTACGGTTGGTATACCGATACGGAGGTGCAGATTTATTCCGGCGGCACGCAGACCTATACGCTGCAATCCTCGCAGTATGCGCCGAACTGCGTGCTGATTCCGCGGAAGGAAATCAAAGGCTTTTACAGCGAATATTTCATGATCGAATCCGTCACGCCCGATGAGAATAACTATATGGGCTTCTCCTACCGGCAGGCATTCCGGATGTTTCAGGAGGGCGGTGTCCGGATTCTGCACTGCAATGCGGAGCTCGCAAACGGCTGGTGGGGACCGGAGTTCAAGTGGAACAATTACGGCAAGAACTATGATAAGACCAATCTGAGCCGCCGTGTGCTGCGTCTGGTCAATAACTTCGGCGGATTCTTCCGCGAGGGCAGTCTGATCGACAGCAGTGTCAAGGGCTTTGCGTGGTATGATGCGCTCGGCTTTGAGACGGTCGATCCGGGCTTTACCGTTAAAATCGACAGCCTGAAGGACGGCACAGCCGTTGTCACTGTATCACCCAAATAACAGAATATAAAATGAGCCGCTCAATTCAAGCTGTTACGCTGAATTGAGCGGCTTTCCATTGTTCCCGTTAAAAATGAAAACAATCAACTGATCATTCCCTTAAAACGCTGTCGGCGGATTTCAGATCAATGGATGCGGGCACTGCCCGCTCACCATGTCCATTCGTCCCAGAGCTTTCCGGCTTTGGATTTGAGCGATTCGCCGCGCTGCTTGAGCATTTCGTTCGAGCCTGCGACGACGATCAGCACCAGTCCGGCGAACAGCAGATAGACCCACCACTGCTTGCCGTCCGTGAGCTTCATGTGCATGTACATGGCGGTCAGAATCAGCGTGATGCCGCCAAGCAGGAACCATTTTTTCTGACGGATATAGAACGATGCGATGAATACCAGCATTGCCGTAATCAGCAGCGTCAGCAGATCGGAGCCCGCCTCGGTTGCGACTGCGGTAATCGCAAGCCGCAGCATCGTATAGACACCGACGCCGAAGAGGAAGTTTCCGCCTGTCTTTTCGCCGTAAAGCTGACGCAGTACGATGCCGAAGAGAACCAGCGGCAGGATATGCAGCTTATTCTCGAACCATGTATCCGAAACATCGACAAGCGGCTGCATCCAGAGTGCGATCACACCGAAACCGGCGGCAGCCGTCATCAGTGTGCGGCGGCGGTTCTCATCCTTTTCAAAGAGCAGGAAGTGCAGCAGATAGCCTGCAATCAGAACCGGTACGAAGAAATACATCCATTCGCGCTGTTCACGGGTATAGCTTGCGAGCTGTGTGCCGATATTCGCGGCGGTCAGCAGCCAGAACGGCACCACGCCGCCGACACCCGTCAGCACCCATGTGCGGCGCTGCATCTTCGGCTCCTCATCCGCTTCACGCGAGACAATACCGAGATACGGGAACAGAACCGTCATGATGACAAATGCAAACAGCAGCAGAACGACGGTTCCGGCGCTGACCTTTGTAGAATGTGAGCGCAGTGCGTCAACCGTAAAGATGAAGGAGAGTGCGCACACGGACGGCAGGATGATCTGCGATTTTTTCGTCGTGAACCATGCAAGGATACACAGCCCGACGACATAGACAAAGTAGAAGACCTCCCAGTTTTTGCCCTGCATGAAGATCAGACCGCCGGAGAGAATCAGCGCGGCGGCAGGTGCAGCAGCCTGCATGACGGCGGGAATATCGCCGCTGCCGACAAAGAACAGCATTCTGCGTGAAATAACAATCGCCAGCAAAGAGAACAGCAGAATCCAGACCGATGCGATCAGCAGGACATTGTAGTTCATTTCGTCGTCATAGAATCTGTGCCAGACCAGACATGCCGTCGTTTCGAGCAGCATCAGCAGTGCGGTGCTGAACGATGTGACCGACAGCGCACGGAATCCGCGGTTTGCGAACAGGAGCCAGAGTCCGGCTGCGCCTGCGATTCCGAGCAGCTGGAGCGGGAGATTCTCCGCATCCGGATGTGCGATCTCGATGCAGAACGCAACGACGATCGGCGGCACTGCGGTCAGACCGAACAGCAGCTTCCGGACGCCGTGGAAACGGCGCGGTGTTGTGAAATACGCTGCGGCGCCGAGCAGATAGGAGAGAATACTCCAGCAGACCGGCAGCAGCATATCCGGTGTTTTCCGGAGCAGACCGTCGCCCGATGCGACAGCCGTAACCGCCAGCAGCAGCGGCGACAGTACCGCGAAAGCATACTGCTGCGGCTTGCGTGTGTCATGTGCGAAGGCGAGGAACCAGTAAAGCACGACGAATCCGAGCAGGAGCATCAGTCCGCCCCACTGGTACGGCAGACGCCGGAGCAGCGGCTGTTCCGCGATCAGCGAGATCAGCGGGAAGACCGGCGAGACCGTCAGCAGCAGGTCGGAGAATCCGGTGCGGTGCTTTTTGGTCAGGACGAGTGCAATGAATCCGGGCAGGAAGCAGAGCGCGGCGCAAAGCTGACCGATATGCCCGACATCACCGGCGCGTGAAGCGAATTCGCCTGCTACGGCATCCGCGGCGATCATGCAGAGCATCCAGACCTGTGCACCGATCAGTGCATGCAGGGCGATATGCGACTGCTTGCGCATACCGATCACCCAGACGGCGAGCAGTACGGCACCGGCGGCAAACATCGCTGCCGCGACCTTCAGCGGATTGTATGTCAGATGTGCCAGCTGAACCGGAATCGAAAGCGCCGTCAGGACGCCTGCGCCGATCCGGAAGCCCCTGCGCGTTTCATCCGGCAGGCTGTTTGTCAGCAGCAGAATCAGCCAGATCATTGCGCAGATCATCAGCATCAATGCGTAATATGCGCCGGTGCTGTCCTGGATATACGTATCGGTTTTCGTGTAGAATACGGTGTTGTAAATCGGATACAGCAGCAACGTGAATGCGGGAACGGCAAGCAGCGATGCCGGAATGACCGTATATGCCTTGATGCGTTCCGTCAGGATCGGCGAGAAGAATGCGAATGCTGCCAGCAGCGCCGGAATCCAGTAATACCAGCATTCAAAATCATTTTTATGCAGCAGCTCATGGCATGCGCCCAGCGTGGCAGCGAATGTGATGATCGAGGAAAGTGCGGTGATGATGATTGCAAACGGCTCCAGTACGCTGCCGATTGCCTTCGGAATCCGCGGTGCGAGCAGTTCTGTGCCGAATGCGAGCAGCAGTGCATAGACTGTCACTGCGATCAGGAACGGTGCGAGCGGGGTATCGCGGTGGATCGTCAGGGCTTCGGCGATGCAGACATAGGTGATCGTCAGACCGCTGAGAAATGCGGCGCCCCAGCCCTTCATGCGGTAGAATATGACGGCAAGCAGTGCAATGACCGTAAAGGAACCGAAGGAGAGCGCGATCAGCCACGGGTTTCCGGCACCGGAGAGCCTGTCGCCGAGCAGATTCAGATAGCCTGCCGCCCAGACGGAAATCGGCAGGAAGGCTGCACCGAGCGTGAAGAATGCCATGCTGGTGCGTTCGAGCTTAAAGGTACGCTTTGCGAGTGCGGAGGTGCCGAAGAACAGGATGCTGCCTGCGGCGAGGGTTGCGAGTCTGCCGATGTCGGAGAGCTTGTCCCATGTCGTGCGGACGAAGATCAGTCCGGCGACGATAACGAGCAGGACACCGACCGAGAGCATCAGCGTAATGGCGGAGATGTGCTTCGGAATCGCTGCGGCTGGCTGTGTGACCGGCTGCGGCGGCGTATTCTGCGGCGGAACCGGTGCAGCGGTTTCTGCGGCAGGGGATTTTTCTGTTTCGGGTGCGATGATCTCGCCGGACGGCTCCGGTACGGATTCAGCAGCCGGCGGTGCGATGATCTCACCGGACGGCTCTGCTTCGGCAATCACAGCATCCGGAACGACGATGTCGCCGATCTGTGCAGCTGCGGGGACAGATGTGCCGCTGAGCTCTGCCTCTGCGATCTGTGCGGCACGCGCTGCGGCGGCAGCCAGTGAATCAGAAGTATTTGCAGGCTGTAGCGCAGACGGTTCACTCTGCGCAGCAGGCGGCAGGACCGGCTGTGCGGCTTGCTGCGGGATCTGCGGTGTCTTCGGCCGCGGCAGCTTGATGCCCGCCTGCTTCAATTCCTCCGGGAGGATTCTGTGCTGATCGAGCAGCTGCTGCAAAAATGCATTCTGCTTTTTGGATTTTGCGCCGGAGCGCAGCCATAGAATCAGCAGCGGAATCGGAGATATCAGCCAGACGATACAGATAATGATAATTTCCATGTTTCAGCACCTCCCGAAACAATGATATTTTTGGATTTATGTGCTCATTATAGCACATTATAATACAAAAAGCAAGCTGAACAATATAATAGGAAGGAGAACGGGAATAATGACAGAGCGCTTTCGGCGGACTTGGAATCACACCTGCGTGTGCTGTCCGCTTATGTGATTATTATATCATACAGTCTGACAGTCCGGAAGGTGCTGTCCGTCATTCCGGATGTGACATTTGTCACGGAATCCGTGACGGCGTACACTGCATCTGCACGGAGATTCTGTGCTATAATAGGGGCAACATTCAAACCGGAAAGGATTTGATGAACATGCTTCTGAAACTGCTCGGCATCCTGCTGACTGCACTGCCGTTTCTGCTGCCGCTGCTGACGGCGCTGTTCCTCTGCTGCCGCAGAAATCATCTGCACGAATCCCCGAAAAAGCCGTAAACAGAACAAGACCCTCGCCGGAAAGCGGGGGTCTTGCAGTATGATTCTTACATCTGTGCATTAAAGAGGCTCTTGAGGTTGTAAATAACGTCGTCGTTGTCTGCGTTGATGCTCGCAGCCTCGTTGATTGCGGAAAGCTCCTGCAATGCGCTCAGATTCGCATTATAGCCGATCGTATAGCAC
>CAMHUJ010000012.1 GCA_946188175.1 uncultured Ruminococcus sp. | reverse complement strand
CCGATGTCAAAACCGATGTAAATATGAGAGAAGTCACCTTCTCGATTACCGCCGAGGATCTTGAGGCAGCCTGCGAGCGCGTTTACCAGCGCCAGAAGAAGGATATCGCCGTCAAGGGCTTCCGCAAGGGCAAGGTGCCGCGCAAAATGGTTGAAAAGCTCTACGGCGAAGAGGTCTTCTTCGAGGATGCCGTGAACTCGATCATCCCGGGCGAGCTGGATACGATCCTGCGCGAAAAGGAGATCACGATCATTGACCGTCCTTCTGTTGAGCTGGTTTCCTGCTCCAAGGAGGAGGGCGCTGTCTGCAAGGCAACCCTCATCACCAAGCCGGAAGTCACCGTTGCAGCATACAAGGGCATCCACGCACCGATGAAGGTCCGTGAGATCACCGATGAGGATATCGACCAGCAGATTGAAATGCTCCGTCAGCGTCAGGCACGCATGATCGACGTCGAGGGCAGAGCAGCCGAGAACGGCGACGAGGTCAAGATCAACTTTGAAGGCTTCATCGACGATGAGGCATTCGAGGGCGGCAAGGGCGAAAGCTATCCGCTCCGTCTGGGCAGCGGTCAGTTCATCCCGGGCTTTGAGGATCAGATCGTCGGCAAGAACATCGGCGACAAGTTCGATGTCAACGTCACCTTCCCGGAGGAGTACGGCGATGAGCGCTATGCAGGCAAGGCAGCCGTCTTCAAGACCGAGCTGCTCGCAATCTCCGCACAGGAGCTGCCGGAGATCGACGATGAGCTTGCAAAGGACGTTTCCGAGTTTGATACGATTGCAGAGCTCCGCGCCGACATTGAGAAGAAGCTCAAGGAGTCCGCAGAGCAGTCCGCACAGACACAGTTTGAAAACGCTGTGTTCGATACCATCGTCGCAGGCACCGATGCAGTCATTCCGCAGGTTCTCTATGACCGCAGAATCGACCAGCGCATCCGTGAATTCGAGAGCCAGCTCCAGCAGCAGTACGGCGAGCTCAAGCTCGAGGAATACCTCCAGCTCACCGGCATGACCATGGAACAGCTCCGCGATGAGTATGAGCCGCAGGCAAAGAAGGAGGTCACGCTCCGCCTCGCACTCGAGAAGATCGCAGATACCGAGGATATTCAGGTTTCCGATGAAGAGCTCGATGAGGCACTGACCCAGTTTGCAGCAGAGCTCAAGGCTCCGGTCGAGTTCGTCAAGTCCCGCATTCCGATGGATGATTACCGCACCGATCTGCGCGTCCAGAAGGTCGTCGAGCTGATCAAGAACAATGCTGTTGTTGACAACGACATGGCTGAGGAAGCAAAGGAAGAGGCTCCGGCAGAGGAAGCAAAGGCTGACGAAGCCAAGGATGCAGAATAATCAGGATTAACAATCAGAAACAAACCGGTTCCTGCCCGCGGACTGTTTTCACCGCGGCGCAGGAACCGGAAATCTGCTTTATTGCGGAATATGCGAAAAAACGTACATTCTGCAAGTATACGCCGAAAGGACGGTACCCTTTATGAACAATATGCACATGAGTCTGGTCCCGACCGTCATTGAGCAGACGAACCGCGGCGAGCGCGCATACGATATCTATTCGCGCCTGCTGAATGACCGCATCATCATGCTCTCCGAGGATGTCAACGATGTGACCGCAAGCCTTGTTGTCGCACAGCTTCTCTTCCTCGAAAGTCAGGATCCGGAAAAGGATATCTCACTTTATATCAACAGCCCCGGCGGTTCCGTCACAGCCGGTATGGCAATCTACGATACCATGCAGTATATCAAGTGCGATGTGGCAACAATCTGCATCGGACTTGCAGCCTCTATGGGCGCACTGCTGCTTTCTTCCGGCGCAAAGGGCAAGCGCATGGCGCTGCCGAACAGCGAGATCATGATTCACCAGCCGCTGATTATGGGCGGCGGCATCTCCGGTCAGGCAACCGACATCAAAATCCGGACAGACAATCTCCTGCGCACCAAGAGCAACTTAAACCGCATTCTCGCAGAGAATACCGGCAAGGAGCTTGCGCAGATCGAGCGCGATGTCGAGCGTGATTACTTCATGACCGCGGAGGAAGCACTCAGCTACGGTCTGATCGACAAGGTCGTTACCAAGCGCTGAACCACCGCAGCAGACCAGAACAGCCGGAATTCCGATTCCGGTTCCGAACCCCATACAACATACAGGAGAGAAGACTATGCCTGAAAAAGGATTGAGAACCTGTAATTTCTGCGGCAAACCGGAAACCAAGGTGCAGAGCATGTTCTCTGCGGGCGCAAACAATATCTGTGACGAATGCGTCACATATTGCTATGAGCTGCTGTACGGCGACCGTGATACCAAGCCGCTGAATGAAAAGGAAAAGAAAAGCAAGAGCGCCGGCAAGCAGATCAATCTGCTGAAACCGGCGGAAATCAAGAAGGTTCTGGATGAATATGTCATCGGACAGGACAGCGCAAAGATTTCGCTTGCCGTTTCCGTTTATAACCATTATAAGCGCATCCTCAGCGCCGACGACGGCGACGATGTGGAGATTCAGAAGAGCAATGTGCTGCTGCTCGGACCGACCGGCGTCGGAAAGACCTATCTTGCACAGACGCTCGCAAAGATTCTCGACGTCCCGTTTGCGATTGCGGATGCAACGACGATCACCGAAGCAGGTTATGTCGGTGATGACGTAGAAAACGTGCTGCTGCGTCTGATTCAGGCTGCAAACTTCGATGTCGAAGCAGCCGAGCGCGGCATCATCTATATCGACGAGATCGACAAGATCGCGCGCAAATCCGAAAACACCTCTCTGACAAGAGATGTCAGCGGCGAAGGCGTCCAGCAGGCGCTGCTGAAGATCATCGAGGGCACCGTCTCGAATGTCCCCCCGCAGGGCGGCAGAAAGCACCCGAATCAGGAGTTTATTCACATCAATACGAAGAATATCCTCTTTATCTGCGGCGGCGCATTCGACGGTCTGGAGAAGCATATTGTCAGCCGCACCGAATCCTCCGGACTCGGCTTCGGCGCACAGGTGCTCTCCAAGAAGGAAAAAACCGAAAACATCTTCCGCAAGGTCATTCCGCAGGATCTGGTCAAATTCGGCATCGTGCCGGAGCTGGTCGGCAGACTGCCGATCATCACCACGCTCGATGAAATGGATGAGGATTCGCTCGTCCGGATCCTGACCGAGCCGAAAAATGCCCTGCTCAAGCAGTATGCAAAGCTATTCCGCTACGACCACATCGAGCTGGAAGTCGAGCACGATGCACTGATCGCAGTCGCAAAGCGTGCACTGGAGCAGAAAACGGGCGCGCGCGGACTCCGTGCAATCCTCGAAGGCATTCTGATGCAGACGATGTTTGATGCGCCCTCGCGCAACAGTGTCAGAAAGGTAGTCGTAACGGCGGCATGCGTGGAGAACCACACCTCTCCCCTGCTGCTGGATGACAGCGGACAGGAAATCTCCGCTGCATAATCCGATGCGCACTTCTATGCCGAATCTCCTGCGGACACATCCGCGGGAGATTCTGTTATGTTACAGTGTTAAAATTTTCATCTTCTTTTCACAAATTTCCGCAATTTTCAACTTGATTCTTTGCACATAATCATGTATAATAAAGCAAAGCACCAAGTATATCGCATTTCAGTCTCCCGACCGGCTGCGCACGGTCCGGAGAGGGTTCTTCGCCGCGCAGGGCAGATAGGAAAAGACAATGCAAGAGAAAGAACGCACAGACGAGGTTTATGAAATACAGGAAAATGAAGAGAATCTGATGCCGGTCGTCGCACTGCGCGGACTGGTCGCATTTCCGCATATGGTGATCGACTTTGAGGTCGGCAGAGCGGAATCGCGCAAGGCAGTCGATGAAGCGCTCGAGCGTGACCGCCGGATTCTCCTGATCGCACAGCGCGACCAGACCATTCTGGAACCGAAGCCGCGCGATCTGTTCCGTGTCGGCGTCATCTGCGAAATCCGTCAGGTGATGCGCAGCAGAGAAGGTACGCGCGTTCTGGTCGAGGGTCTGGCGCGTGCCAAGGCAAACAGACTGCTCGCCCCCGATGACAAAACCGAATACTGGCGTGCAGATTTCAAGCCGCTCCCGACGTATTCGCGCAGCAAAGCGAATGCAATCGAGATGCAGGCGATCATCAACTCCGTCAAGGATCAGTATGCCCTGAACTGCAAGCTCTCGCACCGCACACCGCGCGAATTCGCGGAAATGGTGCTTGCGGAGGAAGATGCAAAGCAGCTCTTTGAAGCCGTCTGGTCGAATCTGGATATGGATTATCACGACCGCCAGATGATGCTCGAGGAGGGTAATCTGTTTCTGCGCCTGACCATGCTCTATGCCGTCCTGATGCGAGAGAATGAGATTCTCAAGGTCGAGGCGGAGCTGCAAAACGGCGTCCAGATGCGCATTGACCAGAGCCAGCGTGAGCTGTATCTGCGTGAACAGCAGCGCATCATCAGCGAGGAGCTCGGTGACAGCGACGAATCCGATACCGCAGCCTATAACAAGAAGATCGACAAGCTCGAAGCAAGCGACGAGGTCAAGGAAAAGCTGCGCCACGAAGCACAGCAGCTCTCACGGATGCCCTCCGGCTCGCAGGAAGCCTATGTCATCAGCAATTATCTCGATGTTGCGCTCTCACTGCCGTGGGGCGTGACAACGAAGGAGAAGCTCGATATCCCGAAGGCAGCGGCGCTGCTGGATAAAGAGCATTACGGCTTGAAGCGCGTCAAGGAGCGCGTGCTCGAAGCGATGAGCGTCCACGTATTGCAGCCGAAGCTGACCGGTCAGATCATCTGTCTGGTCGGACCTCCCGGCGTCGGCAAGACGTCGATTGCACAGTCGGTCGCCAAGGCACTCGGCAGAAGCTATGTCCGTGTCTCGCTCGGCGGCGTCCGCGACGAGAGCGAAATCCGCGGTCACCGCAAGACCTATGTCGCCGCCATGCCCGGCAGAATCATCGAAGCGATGCGTCAGGCAAAGAGCATGAATCCGCTGATTCTGCTTGATGAGATCGACAAGCTCTCCGGCGATTTCAAGGGCGATCCGGCGGCTGCGCTGCTGGAGGTGCTCGACAGCGCACAGAACCATGCATTCCGTGATCACTTCCTTGAGGTACCGTTTGATCTGTCGCAGGTGATGTTCCTGACAACGGCAAACAACGCCGACGCGATCCCCGCGCCGCTCTATGACCGTATGGACGTCATCGAGGTCAACTCCTATACGCGCGAGGAAAAATTCCACATCGCAAAGGAACACCTCGTCAAAAAGCAGATCAAGGCAAACGGTCTGAAGGCATCGCAGATCAGGATCACGGATGCCGCGATTTATGATCTGATTGATTATTATACCCGCGAAGCAGGCGTCCGCACACTCGAGCGCCGGATCGCCTCGCTCTGCCGCAAGTGTGCAAAGACGATCCTGACCGATGATGTCCCGAAGGTACAGTATACGCCCGAAACGCTGGAATCCGCACTCGGTCCGCACAAGTATACCGGCGATTATTATGCAAAGAACGATGAAGTCGGCATTGTCAATGGTCTTGCGTGGACAAGCGTCGGCGGTGTCCTGATGCCGCTGGAGGTACTGACGATGCCCGGCAAGGGTGAGATCGAGGTCACCGGCTCGCTCGGCGACGTCATGAAGGAGAGCGCAAAGCTCGCGGTATCCTATACGCGCGCACATGCGAAGCAATACGACATCAATCCCGAGATGTTCAAGACCAAGGATATCCACATCCATGCACCGGAAGGCGCCGTCCCGAAGGACGGACCGAGCGCAGGCGTCACGATGCTGACCGCACTGGTCTCCGCGATGTCCGGCATTCCGGTTCGCCATGATATTGCCATGACCGGCGAGATCACGCTGCACGGCAAGGTGCTGCCGATCGGCGGGCTTGTCGAAAAGTCCATGGCTGCGTACAAAAACGGCATCCGCACTGTTCTGATTCCGGAAGCAAATCTCCCCGATCTGGCAGAGCTCGATGAGACCGTGCGCGAGGCAATCCGCTTTATCCCGTGCGAGACCGTGGAGACAGTGCTCGAAACGGCGCTGATTCCGCCGCATTACGATACCAAGCTGGAACCGCTGCACGAGGACGAAATGCAGAAGCTGACACTCCCGCCGATGCCCGCACCGCGCAAGCGCCCGTCCAAAACGGCGCAGTAAGGGGGGCGGCATGAACTGGAATACAGCCGAATTCACCGCCGCATACGGCACGGCAGCGCAGCTCCCGAAGTGTCATACGCCGGAGATCGCGTTCGCCGGCAGATCGAATGTCGGAAAATCCACGCTGATCAACAAGCTGTTTCAGCGCAAAAATCTGGCGCGCGTCAGCTCGGTACCGGGCAAGACCGCGACGATCAATTTCTATCGCTGCGACGGCATCACCTTTGCCGATCTCCCCGGCTACGGTTATGCAAAGCGCTCCAAATCGGAGCTGAAGCGCTGGCAGGACCTCATCAACGGCTATTTGCAGGATGAGCGTGATCTGCGCGCCGTCCTGCTGCTGATCGACATGCGGCATCCGCCGACGAAAAACGATCTGCAAATGGTTGATTTCCTGATCGACACGGAAATGCCGTTTGCGATTGTCCTGACGAAAGCCGATAAGCTCAACAAAACCGAACGCACGGCAAGGCTTGCTGCACTGCCGCAGGAGCTGCCGCAGTTTGAGGATCTGAATGTCACAGTGTTTTCATCGGTTACCGGCGAGGGCGTCGAAGCCCTGCGCGGACTGATCGAGGAGATCACGGTTGACGACGCAGAAGAAACCGAATAAACAAAAGCCGCCTGTCCGGAATCAAGCCGGACAGGCGGTCATTCTGTTGAGAAATCTAGGCGGGTAAAAATAAAAGTTTTGATCAAACTTTTTCAAAAGTTTGCGGGGTCGAGGGGCAGCGCCCCTTGCCGTGCTCCGCAGAGCACGGAATCCCTTACACTTCAAGAGCTCCGCAAGGGGTGGTGAATTGCCGCACAGCGGCAAGAGGGGACGCCCTGCGATAGAGGGCGTCCCCTAAAAAATGACACTTTATCGAAAAGCTGACCGCCTGTCCGGAATCAAGCCGGACAGGCGGTTCATTATATATCGTATTATTTGCTCTGCTTTGCAGAATCAACGAGTTCTTCCCATGTCGTAGAGATATGCGAGAGCGTATTCTGCGTGTAATACTGCAAAATGATCTGCGCATCGGCAGCGGTAACTGCGCCGTCCTGATCGACATCGGCAGCTGCATCTGCTTCTCTGGAGAGCGGATTCGACGCACCTGCGAGCAGCAGCGCATAGGTTTGCAGCGTGATCTGTGCATCGCCGCTGGTGATCACACCGTCACCGTCCACATCGCCTCTGAGCTGCGGAATCGACGGTGCAGCCTCCGCAGATACAGCCGTTGTGGTAGTTTCTGCGGCAGTCGAAGCGGTTGTCGTCGTCGCGGCAGTGGTTTCCGCGGTCGTGGTGGTGGTTTCCGTGGTCGTAGTAGTAGTAGTGGTTTCGGTCGTCGTCGTGGTTTCCGTGGTGGTCGTAGTTTCCGTTGTCGTTGTTGTCTCGGTGGTCGTTGTTGTCTCGGTGGTCGTCGTGGATGCAGCAGTCGTCACAGCGGCGGTCGTTTCCGCGGTGGTGACGCTTGCGGCACTCTGCTCCTTGAGCGACTTGAACTGATAGCCGTACTGCTTTGCAAATGTGTCTGCGTCGGAACCCTCGTAACCGAAGATGATCGTATCATACACATTATAGCTGTTGCTGAACAGATACGGATCAGCCGCAAATGTGCACTTTTCAGTCGGCACAGTCACCGATGCGAGCACGGAGCAGTTGCGGAATGCGCCCTCGCCGACGGAAGAGATACTCTCCGGCAGCTTGACGGCAGTCAGAGACTTGCAGCCGTAGAACGCCTGTTTTGCAAGTGTTTTCAGCTGTTTCGGCAGCTTGATATCCTTGAGCGCGTTGCAGTTGGTGAATGCATTTTCGCCGATCTCGGTAACACTGTCCGGCAGTGCAACGGATTCGAGCGCGCTGCACTCGCGGAATGCATGTGCACCGACCTTTGTCAGCCCGACGCCGATTGTCAGTTCTTTGAGCGCCTCGCAATTCTGGAATGCGGAATCACGGATCACGCCGACGCCGTCACCGATCTTCACCTTTTTCAGCGCAGCGCACTCATAGAATGCATAGGTCTCAACGGATTTGACGCTGTCGGGGATCTCAATTTCCTCGAGCTGATTGCAGCCCGCGAACGCAGAGACCGGAACACTCTCCAGCACAGCGGAGAGCTTTGCGGATTTCATTTTTGCACAGCCTGCAAAGACCTCATTGCCGATTGTCTTGACATGATCCGGCAGCGAGATCGCGGTCAGCGCGCCGCAGTTTCCGAAGGCACGGGTACCGATCTCGGTGAGCGTCTCCGGCAGCTTGATCTCGGTCAGCTTGCCGCACATTGCAAAGGTCTGGTTGCCGATTTTCTTAATGCCTGTACCGAGCGTGATATTTTCGAGCGCGGTGCATCTGCGGAATGCGCAGGAATCAAGTCCGGTGACGGAGCTCGGGATATGGATTTCCTTCAGGCTCTCGCAGTCCTCAAAGGCATAGGCGCCGATGTCGGTCAGCGAATCCGGCAGCGCAATGCTTTCCAGTGCGGTACAGTCTGTGAAAGCCTTTGCCGGAAGTGCATGGAGCTTCTTGGAAAGCGTAACCTTTTTCAGCTTCTTACAGCCGGAGAATGCTCCGAGATTCATATACTGCACAGATTCCGGCATCACGATCTCGGTGATGTCCGTGCAGTCCTGAAACGCGCCCTTGCCGATGACAGTGACCGGCAGCCCGTCGATCTTCTCAGGAATCTCGATTTTTCCGCTGAGAGACATGTGAACCGCTTCGATTTCAATGTACTTCGACTTCGGATATTTCACGTAGGAGTACACGCCGGAGTGGCCGCTGACAGGTGTTTCATCCTCTCTGGTAAACGCCGCAGATGCAGAAAGCGAAAGCGGCGCATTTGCCGGCAGCATACTGCCGCTGACAGCAGTCAGCGCAAGCACGGCAGCCAGCATGGCTGTGATTGTATTCCTTTTCATTTTATATGTTTCCCTTCCCACGATTTTCCCGAAAACCGGGACAATTTTTATTATATCACAACCCCGTCTGCTTTGGCAAGCGGATGAAAATTCTTTGTTTTGCTTGCATAAAAATCCAATGCACTTACCGCAGATTCCTAATCACAAAAGCAAAACTTTTTGTATATTTTCTTACTGCTTATACTGTTTGTCACATCACACGGAGCCGTATTTTTCCTGCTGATACTGCCGCTTTCTGAAAATTATGTTAAGAATTCAGCGGCTTTGTACGGAACGCACAAAAACGATTTTACAATTTCAGCGTTTTACATCTTACACTTTTTATGCATATATGTTATAATATTCTTGCAGGGATATCACTGTTTCTCTGCGTATCCGACCCGTTCCGACTGTATCCGGAGGTGTAATTATGCATACACTGTTTCATAAAATCACGGCAGCCATGCTGTCGGCCGTGATGCTCTGCGGCATGACGCAGCCGCTGCTGACGGCATCTGCGGCAGAAGCAGAGGCATCCGCCGAAGAGAGCTTCCGCGCGATGATCTATGATGCATGGGAGAACAAGAAAACAAATGTCATTCTCAGCGGTCTGAAGCTGACCGTCGATCAGGTCACCGAACTGTATTATGACATGCTCTACACCGACGCAAAATGGTTTTATATCAGCTCTGCATACCGCTATTCCATGGATATCTGGCAGCGCAATTATGTCGGCGCAATCTCCATTGAATACAATTACAGTCTGGATGCGATTCCGGAGATGCAGACGCAATTCGACGCAGCGGTCGATGCGGTACTGAGCGGCGTACAGTCCGGCTGGACGGATGCCGAGAAGGTGCTCTATCTGCATGATTATCTCGCAGAGCACTGCGAATACGATCTGACATATAAAAACAACAATGCCTATACCGCACTGATCGACGGCAAAACGGTCTGTCAGGGCTATGCGCTGGCAATGTGCGTGCTCTGCCGGAAGCTCAATATCCCCTGCTATGCAATCACGAGCGATGCGCTCAAGCATATGTGGAATGTCGTGCAAATCGACGGCAAGTGGTATCACTGCGACGCGACCTACGACGACGGCGCGCCGGATATGCTCGGACACGGCACACATATGTATCTGCTCGTCTCCGACGCATATATGCAGGCAGACACCTATCATCAGGCAGACGACTGGAATTATTTTGCAGAGAACAATACAATCACATGCACCGCCGATGATTATGCACAGGCTTTCTGGGTCGGCGCAATGGATACGGTGCATCCGCTGCCGGACGGCTCATGGTATTATGCGAAGGCTGTCGATCCGACGACCGTCCGCTTTGCCGATCAGGTCACGGCGACATTCAGCCGCAGCCGCCTGATGAACGAGACCGAGACCTTCGGCAAGGTCAAGGCGGCATGGCCGACCGCAAACGGCAATGTATATTCGATCTGCTATGTCTCCACGCAGATCAGCGGCGATACCGTCTATTATCACGATGCGTCGAGCATCTATAAAAGACCGCTCACAGGCGGCGACTCCGAAAAACTGTATACGCTGACCGCCGAGGAAAAGGCGCTCGGCAGCATCTACGGCATCCGCTTTGACGCAGACGGCAACCTGACCTATCAGATCATGGCAGCGCCTGCATTTGCAAGCGCCGATCAGCCGGAAATGGATGTCACCTTCCGGACGCTGGAGCTCACGCATCAGCAGCCTGAAACCACCACAACAACAACATCTTCTTCCACAACGACAACCACATCCACGACAACCACATCCACGACAACCACATCCAAAACGTCCAAAACCACCACAACAACCACCAAGCACACCACCACAACAACCCGCCCCACAACGACATCCACCTCGCGGACAACCTCGCAAACCGCTTCTGATACAACCGTCACGAGCACGACATCGACCTCGCGCACCAGACCGGTCTTCACGTTCCCGACCTTCCCGACCACCACAAAGCGGTCTACTGCTACAACCACCCGAACCACCGGCACCACGACCAAGCCTGTCACGACAACAACAACCGTGACCACCGCGCGGACAACGTCTGCTGCCACCACTACAACCACCCGTGTGACGGTCACGACCACACCGGCGACCACTTCCAAAACCACGACCAAGCCGACGACAACGAAAACCACCACAACAACGACCGTCACAACGACAACCGTCACGACACTGCCGAAGCAGGGGCTCCGCGGCGACGTCAATCTGGACGGCACCGTGGATGTATCCGATGCGGTTCTGCTTGCACGGTTCGTCGCGGAGGACCCGAATGTCCGGATTCAGTCGCAGGGCATCGCAAACGGCAGATGCAACGGCGACGATCTGCTCGACGGCGACGATGTCATCTATATTCTCCGCATCATCGCACGCCTTGTCTGACAAATAAAAGGAACCGCGGAATGCTGCGTATCAGCTTGCATTCCGCGGCTTTTTTTGTGAGATTATTCTGCATCCTTCGTCGGATCGAACGGGAATGCAGGCATCATCTTGAGCTTAAAGAGGTTCATCTTGTGCTTGCGGTCGATGAGCGCCTTGGTTTCGGGATCGGGTTCAATGCCCTCGCGGATATAGAGGTCAAGCGCGGCATAGGTAAAGCCGAGATTATCTTCATCCGTCTTGCCGCAGAGACCGTCAGAGGGCGGCTTCTCGACGAGACGCTCCGGCAGACCGAGTGCTCTGCCGATTGCCTTGACCTCGGTCACGGTAAACTGTCCGAGCGGCGAGAAATCGCCGACGCTGTCGCCCCAGCGGGTGGAATAACCGACCCAGTCCTCGGAGAGATTGCAGGTATTTGCCACTCTGCCGCCGACCGACTGCGAAACGGCATAAACGGTCGTCATGCGGATACGGGGCGGCAGATTAATCTCCGCCTGCGTGCTGAGGGGCGTCACGGCACCGACCGCCTTCGCCACGGCATCGACCGCCTCGCCGATATTCACCGTGACATTCATGATGCCGAGATGCTTGCAGAGCAGCTCCGAATCCGAAATATCAGGCTGCACGCCGCGCGGCATCATCACGCCGATGACTCTGTGGACGCCGAGCGCCTTGCAGAGCAGTGCCGCACAGACCGAGCTGTCCTTGCCGCCGGAGATTCCGAGCACGGCAGGGCAGCCGTCGCCGTTTTCTGCAAACCAGTCCTGAATCCAGCGGCAGCAATCTTCAATCGCCTTGTTCACATCAAAATGATACATTGCTTTCATCCTTTCATACATTGCATTGATTATTCGTTTGAAGCATCCAGTCCGTCAATGAATTCCCTGACGATCCTGCCGCATTCTTCCGGTTTTTCGATAAAGATCTCATGCTGCCCGAGCAGCTCTGTCACCTGACAGTTCCCCATTTTTTCAGCATACGGGTCACGCGATTCGCGCCGGATCTCAGCGATCATATCCAGCGCCGCCTGATACAGTTCTTCATCGTTCATGCTTTCCGCATTTTCAATGCCCATATTCCGCAGCACATCCGCCGTCATGCCGACTGCAAGCAGATCATCCTTCGTATACAGCGCGCCGGACACATCCAGATACAGCTTCGGCACATCATTCGGCACGATCGCCTCCCATGAGATCGGAAGAGCGTCGTG
>CAMHUJ010000011.1 GCA_946188175.1 uncultured Ruminococcus sp. | reverse complement strand
TTTGTTGTCTCCTTTCTTTTGTTCTACACATTTTGATTTGACCTCATTTTATTTATGAAGCAGAGCAGCCGCTCTGCTTTTTTTCATTGATACTGAGATGCAAATTTCCGAAGCTGCTGCATACACTATAATGAACTGATACTGCACGCTGCTGAAACAGCAGGCAGTACAGCACGAAGGAGGGCATACAAATGACAAAGCAGCTGCATTCCGCGATCCGGGAGGAGTTCCGGCGCAAAAACCGTCTGACAGTCATTGTCTGGATAGTGCTGCGGATTCTTGTGGTCGGTATTGCCGTCCGAAGTGTATATACGCAGCAATGGGAGCGTTTTTTCACCTGTCTTCTGACGCTGACGCTGTTCATGTCGCCCTCATTTGTCGAGCATAAGCTGCATATCAAGCTGCCGACCGCGCTGGAGATCACGGTCTTGATCTTCATTTTCTGCGCCGAGGTGCTGGGCGAAATCGCCTGCTTTTATATCAAATATCCGCTCTGGGATACCATGCTGCATACGGTCAACGGCTTCCTGTTTGCCGCCTTCGGGTTCTGTCTGGTCGATCTGCTCAATGAGAACCGCAGCGCCAAATTTCATCTTTCGCCGAGCTTTCTCGCGCTCGTCGCCTTCTGCTTTTCCATGACGATCGGTATTTTCTGGGAATTTTTCGAGTATACAATGGATCATCTGTTTGCGCTGGATATGCAGAAGGACACGATCCTGACGGCATTTCATTCCGTGACGCTGGATGAAACGCGGCAGAACATCCCCGTAGCCGTGCAGGACATCACGCGCACGACCGTCGAAACCGCGGACGGCACGCAGTATGCCCTCGACGGCTATCTCGATATCGGCCTGACCGATACGCTCAAGGATCTGTTCGTCAATTTCATCGGGGCGGCAGTCTTTTCCCTGCTCGGCAGAATCTATGTCCGGCAGCGCGGAAAAAACAGTATCGCCGCCGCATTTATTCCTGTTGTTGCGGCTGCGGAGGAACAGGAGACAGAGGGCTTAATACAGCATGAAACAGAAGCTTACGAAACAAATCCTGAAGGATAAGCTGCGTCCGTGGCTGCGCGCGCTGACGAATCCGCATCTGCTGATCTCGCTCGGCATCGCATGGTTCATCACAAACGGCTGGGCATACTGTGCCGTCGGCATCGGCTGGTATCTGGATATCCCGCTGCTGCTGAAAACCGGCTCGGTCTGGCTCGGGATTCTCTGGATGCCCGGTACGCCGGAAAAGCTGTTCACCTTTGCGATTGCAATGGGCATTCTCCGGCTGGTTTTTCCGGAGGATACACGCACGCTTGCGATGATCCGGCGCAAAAGCAGGCAGCTGAAAGCGCATACAAAGCTCGCATGGCAGAAGCTCCGCGCACGCTTCTCCAAATCCGAACCGAAAGACAAATAACCGCCCTGTTTCCGGAAAACGGACAGGGCGGTTTGTTTTTTACAGCTCCGAGATAAAATAATCCGAGCGGTTGCGTGCATCGAATTTTTCCGCGAGAATCCGGCAGCTCTGCAAGCGTTCCTGTGCATCCGCAGCGAGCTGCTCCGGCGTCAGGATCGCACCGGCTGCGTCTCTGCCGGAAAGCCCCTTTTCTGCCGCAGCGTTCAGCAGCCTTGCCGCGCCGCGGTCAAACCAGAAGCATAAAAACGGATTCCGCGAGCCTTCGCGCAGTGCTCTGTTCTTTGCATAGAACTGCAAGCCGCGTTCCGGATCGGTCAGGGCGTCATAGCAGAGCACCATGCCGATCGGCTCCAGCTGAAAACGCTGTCCTGCACAAAGCGGGCGCAGCGGCTCGGCATATTTCCCTGCGGCGTCCAGATCGCCGCGCCTGATCGCATCGCGCAGCAGATAGTGATAGGTCTTGCAGGGGACCTCCTCTGTCCGGAGATTGCGGTCGAAAATCTGCTTTGCCGCCTGCATTGCCTTCTCCTGATCGCCGGTCTCGAGCGCAAAGCGCACGACCGAATCCAGCTCGCTCGCCTCGCCGTCGCCCATGCCGTCTCGCTTTGCCTCCTGAAAGCTCTCAAAATCCAGACGCATTTTCGCGCGGTCGCAGTAGCTGAAAAAGATCGCGCGTTTCTCATACCATGAGCGCAGCGAATAGCCGTTTTCGAGCAGCATCCGCCGGTATTCCGAAAACCAGCCGATCACCTGCTTTTTCTCGATCTGATAAAATTCCGTTGCCGCCTCGACGATCCATTTGAACATCCAGAGCGTATCCCAGAGATTCTCCTGTTCCAGTGCCGGATCACGCTTGACAAGTGCCAGATACTGCGGAAAATCCACGAGCGCCTGATAGCGGTCGCCGGAAAAGACCGATTCATGAATCAGATCATGATGAAACCGGATCGCCCACGGCAGATCGTTTGCCTGCTCTGCCGCTGCGACAGCCGTCCGGATTGCGCGCATCCGCGGATCGCCGGACTGTAATGCGCGGTAGGTTTGCTGTAACTGTTCCGGATTATATTGCTCCATTTGTGTTATCCTCCTCATTTTGCAGACTGCGCTGCGGCATCAGCAGCAGAATCACCGCCGTGATGATCAGAACCGCGGTGGTTGCGGCGCCTGCCTCCAGACCGAAGGTACCGCCGCCGAGCCATACGGCTTTGTCGGTCTGCGAAAAGTTCAGAACGGTGCTGCCCGTACCGATGCCGCTGACCTGCATGCCGAAGAAATTGCCCTGTGCCCAGTTCCAGATGCTGTGCATCGCCGCCGCGCCCCAGAGACTGCCCGTTTTCAGCACATAGAGCGCCGTCACGATGCCGAACAAAAACAGATTGACGACGGCAAAGACCGAAAAGCCGTTATTGGCAAAATGCATCAGCGCAAAATTTACCGCACTGATCAAGACCGCAAACCATACGCCGTGATGTGTGCCGACCGAGGTCATGAGCCAGCCGCGGAAGGTCAGCTCCTCGGAAAAGCCCTGTATCATCCAGCCGAGAAACAGCAGCACCATAATCACAGGACTGCTTCCTGCGGCGGCATGCTCAAATTTCAGTGCGCCGCCTGCCAATGCCGCCAGTACGACCGCGCTCATCATCGCAAAGCCGAGCAGTGCGCCGACAAGATAATCCGGCAGCAGTTTTTTGCGCGTCAGATACATCGTGCGGACAGGACGGTTTTCGATACACCGGCAGCAGACGAAGGTCAGCGCAATGCAGGGCAAGGTCAGGAATAACTGAAGCAGCAGTCCTGCATCGGCATTCTCCTGCCATATGGTTGCCGGTACACCGAACATCTGCGCAGTGACACCGACAAAAAACGAGCATACGATCTCCGCCGCAAAGGTAACAAAAATATAGACCCAGAAAATCAGCAGCAGCAGGATCAGATTCCTGCATACGCGGTTTTCCGGTATCGCACGGATCCGTTCAAAATACGGTGCTGCCTTTTGCAGCTTCCAGTCAGCTTTCATAAGAATCATTCCCTCTCATCCAGAAGTGCCTGCATCTCCGCACGGAGCGGCGCATGCAGGGTAATTGTTTCACGGCTTGCAGGGTCGGTCAGCGTCAGACTGCCGCAGTGCAGCGCGTGTCTTTTTATATTTGTACAGTCGCCGCCGTAGAGCTCGTCGCCGAGCAGCGGATAGCCGATGTATGCCATATGCACGCGGATCTGATGCGTTCTGCCGGTATCAAGCGTCAGCGCCAGCAGCGTGCAGTGCGTCGTTTCTTTCAGGACGCGGTAATGCGTGACGGCAGGTCTGCCGTCGCTTCTTACACAGCGCGTGATGACCGATTCCCGTTCCCTTGCGATCGGTGCATCAATCGTTCCGCTGCCTTGCAGTCCGGGTCTCACGAGCGCAAAATACTGTTTCTGTACGCCGCCGCGGAGACAGTGTGCGGCATAGGCGGTCTTTGCGATCAGGCAGAGCCCCGAGGTGTTTTTATCGAGCCGGTTGACCAGATGAAAGCCGCTCTCCGTCTCATGCGCCGCGAACCAGTTTGCAAGCGTATCCTCCCTGTGCAGCATCGAAGGATGCACAGGCATTCCGGCAGGCTTATCGCAGACGAGTATCTGCGCGGATTCATAGATCACAGGCACATGCAGCATCGGATTCGGCGTATGCCCGCAGCTTTCCGGCAGATGCAGCAGAATCACATCGCCGCTGCCGACCGGATCGACTGTCCGCAGATGCTGTCCGTCCCGCGTGATGCCGTCCGGCACCGCCTTGAGCCGCTTGATCATCTGCGCCGAGATGCCGGCATATTTCCGCAGATAATGCCCGAGCGGCATGGTACCCTCGCAGCGGACGTCAACCTGCATCCGGCTCACGGCTTCGGTTTCTTCTTCCGCGGCTTCGGCTCCGGCAGTTCTTCGTACATCGCCGGAATCAGCCGTTCGAGCAGTTCGCGGTCATCCGGATCGGGCACGAGCAGCATCGGCTTTGCACCCTCATACGGCATCTCTCTCTGCGCATCCGGCAGCATCGCACATGCCGACGGCGTTTCCTTGACGAGAAACCGGTTATCGTAAATTCCGCCGAAGACCTTTCCGCGGTAATATAAAATATATTCCGACATCATTGCGCGGCTGCGGATCTCCGGCAGACCGGCGAGCTGCTCCGTGACATAGGTCAGATAATCTTTGCTTGATGCCATGTCAATCCTCCTGCTGCGATTGTATCGTTCCTTCTGTTATCTGTTATCTTATCACATCCGCGGATTCTTGTCAAGTTCGGGATTGTTTCTGCATAGAATTGAGCAGTATCTATCAGAGAGGAGATTTTTCATGAACCGACAGGAATTTGAGGATACGGCGCGCCGATACCGCGAGGAGCTGTTCCGGATGTACGCGAGCCAGAATATGAATCCGCCGCCCAAGCCGCAGCCGGAGATGCGTCCGGAGCCGGAGCCGGAACCGCAGCCGGATACCGCAGAGGAGATTCCGCCGCAGGATGTCCAGCCCGATACAGTGATCATCCCGGAAGAGGATATTCCCGTACCGGAGGAATCTGCGGAGCCGGAAGCCGCACCGTCCGGGCCCGATGAACCGGCACTGCCGAAGCGTGCCTATACCGGTATCATCCGCGTACATGTTGCAACGGCGCAGGGCGCAAAGCCGGTTGCCGGTGCCGCAGTCATTATCACGCACATGACCGAAACCCGCGAGCCGGAGCTGATCTCCCTGCAAACAACCGCCGAAAGCGGCAACATTGAACCCGTGACGGTTCCTGCGCCGCCGCCCTCTGCCGATCAGCGGCATCCGGAATCCTGCCTCTATGACATCACCGCGCAGGCTGCGGGATATTACCGAGAGCACAGCGCCGATGTTCCCGTGTTTCCGAATATCACCTCGGTACAGAATTTCGATCTGATTCCGCTGCCCGCAGGCTCCGATGAACCGCTGCCGGACGGCGATATCACCTATTACAACAATATGCAGCAATACTGAGAGGAGCGGCAATATGCTCAGCGGAGAGGTTTTTATTCCGGATACGATCACCGTGCATCTCGGGCTGCCGGATTCCGATGCGGCGAATGTCACGATCCCCTATATCAGCTATCTGAAAAATTCGGCATGCAGCGAAATCTATCCGACATGGCCGGAGAATTCCCTGCGCGCCAATATTTATGTGATCAATACCTATGCGCTCAACCGCATCTATACCGAATGGTACCGCTCGCGCGGCTATCCCTTCGATATCACAAGCACGACGCAGTATGATCAGGCATTTGTCTACGGGCGCGAGCTGTTTGACAACATCAGCCGGCTCTGTGAGGAGCTGTTTCCGTCCTATATCCGGCGGCAGCGCACAGATGTCTATGAGCCGCTGTTTGCAGCCTTCTGTGACGGCTCCCGCACAAGCTGCGCAGGGCTTTCGCAGTGGGGGACAGTGCAGCTTGCGAATCAGGGCATGATTCCCTATGAGATTTTGCAGTATTATTACGGCAGCGATATTGACATCGTCCGTGCGCGGGAGATCCGTGCGCCGGAGCCGAGCTACCCGGGGATGCCGCAGCAGAACGGCATGGTCGGCAGGGATGTGCAGACGATTCAGATTCAGCTCAACCGGATCGCGCGGAATTTTCCTGCGATCCCGAAGATTGCCGACGCAGACGGCGTATTTGATATGCAGACCGAAGCGGCAGTCAAAGTATTTCAGTCGGTGTTTGATCTGCCGCAGACCGGCATTGTCGATGCGGCGACATGGAACAGAATCTCATATATCTATGTCAGTGTCAAGCGCCTTGCGGAGCTGGATTCCGAGGGGTTAAACTACAACGAATTGCAGCGCAGCTTCCCGAGTGTCCTGCGCGAGGGCGATTACGGCGATGCTGTCCGCGCGTTTCAGTATTATCTGGCAGTGATCGGTGCATACTATCAGAGTGTTCTGCCGCTGCGGATCACCGGCGAATACAATGCGGAGACCGCCGCTTCGGTGCGCTCCTTCCAGCAGACCTACGGGCTGCCGCAGACCGGCATTGCCGACCGCCGCACATGGAACGATATCTACCGCGCATATGCCGGTATTCTCGCATCCAATCCGCCGCAGGAATGTGCGCGGCTCTATCCGAATACGCTGCTGCGGGAAGGCGTCACGAGTCAGTATGTCCGGTATTTGCAGCAGTATCTGACCTTCATCGCGCAGTATGACGACAACATCCGTCCGGTCTCCGATACCGGATACTTCGGACCGCTGACGAAGGCTGCCGTGCAGGCGTTCCAGCGTGAATACGGTCTGACGGCGAACGGGCAGGTCGGTCCGGTGACATGGGATGCGATCACCGGCGTCTATTCTGAAATGAAATGCGGCGCAGGCAAGCGCCCCTATCAGGCACCGGGCTATACGATCCGGTGAGAACAGGAGGTTCTGATGCTCTATACCGACGCGCAGAAACAGGAGCATACCGAGGAGATTCTCGGGCTGCTCTATCAGATCGCACTGCGGGACAGCCGCATTCCGATTGTCCTGCCGGGGAAGGAATACACCGAGGAGGCAGCGCTTGCCGTCCGTGCCTATCAGCAGGCATACGGGCTGCCCGTGACCGGTGAAATCGACAGCAATACGTGGAATTCGATTGTCGAGACCTATCACCGGCTGACCGATGCCGCAGCGCCGCTGACGATCTTTCCGGCAGGCATGTTTTTATTGCAGGAGCGTGACAGCGGCGAGCTTGTGCAGCTTGTGCAGGTACTGCTGAATCTTGCCGCGCAGCATTATGCGAATCTGCTGCCGGTGACAGTCAGCGGCGTATATGATGCAGAGACCGCGGCAGCCGTCCGGAAATTGCAGGCGCTCTCGGCGCTGCCGGAGACCGGCATTCTCGACCGCAATACATGGAACCGGCTTGCCGCGCTGATCAATACGCTGCAAATCGGCATCTGATTCCGAAGGAGGGGCGCAAATGCAGAAACCGTATCAGGAGCCGCTGTTCCGGCTGATTGTATCGGCAGGCGCCGCTTTGCTGCTGTTTGCGGCGCTGCTGCTGCATATCGGGCAGGTCTGGGCTGCTGCGCTGCGGCTTCTGCATGTGCTCCGTCCGCTGCTGCTCGGCATTCTGTTTGCAACGATGCTCGAGCCCTCGTATGAACGCCTGCGGCGGGATTTTGCGCGGTTCGCCGGAAAGCGCCGCATCCGGACGGGCTGGATTCAGCCGGTTTCGCTGCTCGGAGCGATGCTGCCGCCGGTCTTTGTTGTGATCAGCATTATCTGTGTGCTCGTGCCGCAGATCATGCGCTCGGTCTCGCTGCTCTCCGAGCATCTCGGCAGCTACAGCGACAATCTCCGGCAATGGTTTTCCAGATATGCAGCACTGCCGGTCGCGCGGCTGATTCCCGCGGAGCAGCTCGGACAGCAGCTTTCCGGCTTGCAGGAGCAAATCCCGATTCTGCTGCGGAAAACCTATGATTATACCGCCTCGCTGGTCGATGTGCTGTTTGATATCGGCATCGGCGCGGTATTTGCGCTCTATCTGCTGGCGGACAAGCCGCGGCTCGGAAGACAGCTCAAAAAGCTCTGCGGAAACCGTGCCGCGAAGATGCATACGCTGCTGCGGCATGTCCGGATGATCTGCAATACCTTCGCGTGCTTTCTGAGCTCACAGTGCAAAGAGGCGCTGATTCTCGGCGGGCTCTGCTTTCTCGGGATGAAGCTCTTTCATTTTCCGTATCCGGTGCTGATCAGCGCGGTTATCGGCATCACGAATATGATCCCGTATCTCGGACCGGTTTTCGGTACGATTCCCTGTGCACTGCTGATGCTGCTCGTGCAGCCGCGCGCCGTACCGTGGTTTATCCTGTATATTGTGATTTTGCAGCAGATCGAGAGCAACCTGATCTATCCGCGGATTGTGGGGCAGTCGGTCGGGCTGCCCTCGGCATGGGTGCTTGCGGCGATTGTCACGGGCGGCGGATTATTCGGCATCAGCGGCATGCTGCTCGGCGTACCGCTTGCTGCGGTGCTCTGTGCGGTCTGTTTTCCGGAAAACTCCAAAGAAAATAAACCTGAGATGAAGGATTCATGAAGAAACGCTGAGGATTCCCGAAAGTTCATTGCATACGTCCGTTTTCTGTGCTATAATGCAGAAAAAAGGAGGTCGGCAAACCATGAAACAACAATACAGACTGATGATCGGATTTCTCTTGACGGCAATGATCGGAGGCATACTCGGTGCGGTTGTGCAGATCAGCGCATTTGAAGCAGGCGGCTGGTACGGCGGCAATCCGGTCGCGGCACTCGGACTTGTCAGCTACGGATTGTTCTTCTGGATTACAATCTGCACGGTACGGGCGTATCATTCGCGCTGCGGACTGCATGCCGCGCTGCTGGTACTGAGCCTGCTGATTCCGGTGCTCTGCGGATACTACGCAGCAGCGCGCATTTTCTACTGCCCGCTGAACGAGTATGTCATCCGGTTCGGGCTCTTTCTGCTCCTGCCCGCTGCGGCTGCGGCATGGATTCTGCGTGCAACGCGCCGCTATGCCTTCAGCAGACTTGCCGTCCGCGGCATCGGGACGCTGGCGCTGCTCTTTGATCTGAACACGCGCATTCGCTGGAACCCGCTTGCGATCATGACTGCTGCGGCGCTGTACATCTGGTTCCTCTATATCACCCGTGATCTGCATGCGGAAAAACGGAATGTCTCCGCAGCATCCGGAACCGCAGCACCGTCAGCAAGCCCTTATTTCAGCAATTTCATCTGCTGAAAAAACGTTGTTTTTTGATGCTACAGGGAAAGCCGCTCAATTTTCGCGTCATGCTTGATCGAGCGGCTTTTTCTGTACATAGAAAACAATGAAAACGGCATGCTTGTGTTAATGTCCGTGCGGCACCTGATCGAGCTGCGCGCGCTCATAGGAACGGTCGGCATGTGCCAGCCGGATGAAAATAATCAGCAGAATAACGCCGCTGCCCCAGATCGCACGGTAATGCAGATACTCGCAGCAGATCGCCGAAAGCACCGCGCCGAGTGCAAAGAACAGAATCAGCAGCCCGTGCACGCGCACCTTTCTGCCGGATTTCTCATCGCGGTGCCGCATATATTTTGCTAGATTCGAGCCGACCTCACGGATATGATTCGTGACGAAGGTCGTCGCTGCCGGAATCCCCTCGACCTGCCGGAACGTATTGAACTGCATCGAGCAGATGATATTCAGCGCGATCTGACAGATCTGATCGGGGCAGCTTGCCGGAAGCAGTCCGAGTATCACAACAACCAGAATCTCAATCCCGATGAGAATGGTATCCCAGCGCAGAAACCGGAAGCGCTTGACCGTTTTTCCGAGCAGTTCCGAGACAAATGCGCCCGCAAAATATGCCGAGATCGGGATCAGCAGAAAGGCTGCATGCTGCCAGTTCCGCTGTCCGAGCGCAATGCCGAAAAGGACGATATTCGCAGTCTGCGCGTTGCAGAAGACGCCGCCGCGCTGAATGAAGGTATAGCCGCCGAACCAGCCCGCCGCCATGATCAGCAGCCAGTAGACCCACGGCTTTTCGCATTCCAGATAATCGGTTTTTTGTTTCATGCTCCGCCTTTCATCAGCCGATGCTCCAGTCCAGCAGCCGCAGCAGATCGGTATTGAGCAGCTGCATTTCATGATTTCGCATCGGATAGCCGCCGGTCAGCAGCGCCTGCACATAGAGAATTTCTAAGCAGCAGCGCAGCTTTTCACCGTCAGAGACATCCATGAGACGGCGGATCAGCGGATTATCGGTATTGAGATAGAGCTTGGCGACTGCCTCCTCGTGATATTCCTCCGCAAAGGCATCGAGCATACCGCGGAAGAGATCGGCGGTCTGCTCCATGGAGTGGCGGATATCACGCAGCAGCAGCGCCTCCTCATTGACCGTATACAGCACAGGCAGCTCCGCCGGTGCAAAGCGCTTGAGCGATGCGCTGCAATCGTAATCCGAGAGCACCTGATTGCATTCGGCAAGCAGACGCAGTGCGGCAGCCGTATCGCTGTATTCGGGCTTTTCAAGCAATGCATCGAGCCGCTCCGGCTTCATCTGCATGACCGCAATATCCGGACGGAACAGCGGCATCCGTTCGAGCAGCTGCGCAACATAGGTATAGCCTGCGTTGACAAGCAGCGTATTCCGTGCCGCGGAGATTGCCGCGACCTGCCGGTATTCGTCGATAAACGGCGTATAATATACAGGCGTATCGGCATGGAGCAGATCGCTGCCCGTCAGCGTGCCGAACGAGGTTTCAAAGGTCAGATAGGGGAAGAATGCGCGGTAGAGCGCGTCATCCTCAATCGCAACGGACTGCACCGCAAGCCGGTGGATCCGGACAATGCGCTGGAGCATCGGGTCCTGCTTCTCCGCAAGCGACCGCAGATATTCGGTAATGCAGTGCGCGAGCTCCTCCCTTGCGCGGAAGAGTGCGCCGTTTTCATAGAAATCCTCACGCGAAGCCGTCGGCTGCAAACCGTTTGTATTGATAAAGCAGCGCAGGAAAAATGCCCATTTCGGGAGCAGTCTGCCGCCGTCCTCGGTCAGCAGCATATTTTTCAGATAGATGCGGTGCGAATGCTTCGCGGTCGGCGCGGTTTCATTCGAGAGGATATATGCCACGCCGGAGAACAGTCCGGTCGGGGAATCCAGCGGGATATACCCTAAGAAATTCGCGGAAAAGAGCGATTCGCCGAGCGCCATGATCTGCGCATACTGCGTTTCACCGCTCGGGAAGGGCGGATTGAGCAGCGTGCGCTTTTCGCCCTGTATCAGATAGATCGGCTCCGGCAGCGGCAGTCCGTAATACTGCACGAGTGCGGTCAGCTTTTCGGGCGTGAAGTAGGCGTCGGCGTCCTGTTTCGGCGAGAGCAGAATGCGCGTGCCGATCTCCGGCAGCGGCTCACAGGGCGTGATCGTATAGGTACCGTCGGGATTGCCGCACCATTCAAGCGACTGCTCCGGCGTCTGATACGAGCGTGTCTGTACGCGGATCACATCGGAGACAAGGAAGCAGGAGAGCAGTCCGATGCCGAATCTGCCGATATAATCCTCCTGCACGGCGCCCTTTTGCAGATCATGCTTCGAGGACTGCCCGATGACCGCGAGAAAGCGGTGGATTTCGGCTTCGGTGAGTCCGGTTCCGGTATCGGTAAAGCAGAGCAGCGGTCTGCCGTTTTCCTCGGAGAGAATCAGGCAGATCTCATCCTTCTGCGCAGATGCAATTCCGGTTTTGCGCTTTGCCGCGATTGCATCGACGGCGTTCTGGAGCAGCTCGCGCACAAAGACATCCGGCGAGCTGTAAAGATGATTCGAGAGAATATCGATCATTCCGCCGAGATTGACCTGAAATACAAAGTTTTCCTGCGGCACGGCGTTCTGCCTCCTTTCATTTTTACATCCTGATATGCGCATTATATCACAATTTTCCCGTTTATGTCAAGGGCGGGCAGCGCCGT
Organism: uncultured Ruminococcus sp.; assembly: GCA_946188175.1. Lineage (GTDB taxonomy): Bacteria > Bacillota > Clostridia > Oscillospirales > Ruminococcaceae > Firm-04. Next base: position 1,003 of record CAMHUJ010000011.1, on the reverse strand, counting down.
TATCTGCATCACACACCGCAAAAAAGGAGCGCCAAGAACCTCTGCGCTCCTTTTCTTTCTCAATAGAACTTTAGAGATATGCCAGCGGGGGCTCCCCGCCCATTAGACATAATCCACAACATTGACCCAGCGCGAGAGCAGCTCGAAATCATCCTCGCTGTTCTCCTTCACCGACTGCGATGCCGCAACAATCGGCATCCAGTTCTGCACATATTGCAGCGCCGTGTCGCTCATCTTGCAGAACAGCCGGAGATATTCCTTTGCAAGCTCCTCCTGCCCGTTCAGCATCATATACAGATACGTCCGCGCCACATCCGCAGATGCATTGCCCTGCGTGGCATGTGCCCAGTCAATGATATAGGGCGTGCCGTCCGGCGTGATGATCACGTTCGAGGGGTTGAAATCGCCGTGGCAGACCTTCTTGTGCTTCGGCATGCCCTCGAGGCGCGTATGCAGCTCAAAGCGGACCGTCGCCTCAAATTTGCTGTCGCTGATCTTGCGGTGCATCTTATCCTTGAGCTTTGTCAGGAGCGGTGCGCGCTTCGTATGAATCAGCATTTGCAGCTCGACAAACTGTCTGAGATATTCGTCCTTCTTCTCCGGATGTTCGTCCATGAGCTGCTGGAGCGTCTTGCCCTCGATATAATCGGAGCGGATCGCCCACTGCTCGCCTTCCTTGAATACCTCGATGATCTTCGGGATATGCAGATCGGTCTCCTCGACGCGCGCCTGATTCAGCGCCTCATTCAGCACGGATGCCTTGGAATAATCCGCGCTGAACAACTTGACGACCGTATCGCCGTCGCGGTAGATCACCTTTTTCGGGCGTTTCGCAATGACCTGTTCTTCCTTGTAAAGCATATCAAAAACCTCCTGTTCTCAGACTGTTTTCGCTGTTCTTGCCGTAATATGCATTCAGATACATCTGCTTGATCTCGCTGATGAGCGGATAGCGCGGATTTGCACCGGTGCACTGATCGTCGAACGCCTGCTCGCTCATCTT
>CAMHUJ010000010.1 GCA_946188175.1 uncultured Ruminococcus sp. | reverse complement strand
AGCTGTGATTTGCGTGTACATTGCGATATGATTCTACTGCTTAGATCCCGACCTGTACCGAATAGGTCAGGATCCGCGTATGCATCTGCGATTTGACATCGCTGCGGATGAACTCCCATTGTTGTTCTGGACCCATCAGGTTGACCATCTGACCGCCGATCGAACCTGCCTGACGGGACGTCAGATCGCCGTTGTAGCCCTTATTGAGGGTTACGCCGACCTCGCTTGCAGACTCCATCTTGAACCGTTCGAGGGCTTCCTTGCCCTTCTGTGTCATTTCACCCTTCATGGTAAACTCTCCTTTTCTTGCGCATTTGCGCACAGGGCAGCCGGATTGAAACGTCTGCCCTGTTGCAGAGCGCTTCTTGATTGCTGCCGTGCTAGTATTATAAACTTTCGCATTGCAAAATATCAAAGGAATCTTCTGGAATGCTTCCTTTTCTGCTGATTGTGATTTAAGCGGAACGTCCGTTCATCTTGCATTTGCATGCATAATATGATATATTATAATTATCATTCTTTTAAGGACTTTTTAAACGATGATATGTTATACTGAATATGATAACGGCTGCATGAAAGGAGATATGATATGGAAAAGGGGAAAACCGGAAAACGCATCGCGCTCTGCACCGGCATTCTGATGCTGCTGGCAGCTGCGGCAGTGATCGTGCTGGGGCATATGAAACAAACAAACAGCGGTGATCCGGCGCTGGATTTCTTCCATATGACCGAGGATCAGGTCGGAAAGATGTATGCCGGTGTCATGGAATGTCAGCCGGCACCGGTCGGGGATACGGATTACGGCTGTCTGTTTGCGGTATATCTGGATTCGGAGGATGAGGAGAGATATACATTTGTCGGCTTTGATGTTCCGGCGGATATAAAAACAGATTATGACGCGCCGAACAGCGAGGATATGCTGCGGATTCCGTACCGCGGCACGCTGAAAAAATGTGATGCGGACAGAACGGAAAAGCTGCGGAATTATGTTTCGGATTACTGCGATCAGCTGATCGAAATGTTCAAGGGCTCGGAATACGAAAGCGAGCTGGAACCTGATATGAAGGAGAAAGCGCTTGCGTCGGTTTCGCCGTATTATGTGGAGGCAGTCGAGATGCCGGGCACGCTGCTGTATGATGTCATCGGCATTGCGCTGGCTGTTCTGGCGGTCCTCGTGATTCTGACTGCACTGCTGGGCAAAAAGATTCCGCTGATCTTTTTGGGCGTGATTCTGCTTGCGGTGATTGTCGTTTTTGCGCTGATCTTCAATAAGCTGCGCACTATGGCAAGCGTCAGGCAGGTCGCCGACGGGCTGTATTATATGGACTGTGTGTATGATTATGACGGCGACAAATTCATCAATGCAAATATCAGCACGGTTGACGACTTCTTTCGCTGGATCGGGGACACGCAGCTTTACGGGGTGCATCCTGACCTGCAAGCGGGCAATTTCGGCTGTTCTTCCTTTACGGCAGCCTGCGACAACGGAGACCGGCTCTTCGGCAGAAATTTTGATTATCATCACCGGACCGATACGCTGGTGCTCCATACTGCGCCGAAAAACGGTTATGCGTCTTATTCTGTGGCAGATCTGCGCTTTCTGGACGTCGGCAAAGGCTGCGCCTTCAGCGGGGATTCGCTTGCGGCAAAGGCGCTCATGCTGATTGCACCGTACATCCCGATGGACGGCATCAACGAGAAGGGCGTCGGCGTCAGTATTCTCGAGCTGACGGACAATGAGCTGCATCAGGACAACGGCAGATCCGATCTGCTGGTTGTTGCTGCGATCCGCGGCATCCTCGACAACTGTGCAAGCATTGATGAGGCAGTTGATCTGCTCGCAAGGTATGATATTCACACGTTTCTGGGTCATTCCTATCATCTGTTCCTCACGGACCGCTCCGGCAGATCGGTTATAGTCGAGTGGTCGGGCAATGAGACACTGATTACGGAGGACAATGCCGTAACAAATGAAGTGCTCAGTCCGGAGCATGCGGAATACAATCCTGACTGGAAATGCAGGCGTTATGATGCAATCAAGCGTGAACTGGAAGCACATCAGAATGTCTGTTCGAGAGCGGATGCGATGCAGGTGCTCAGCGCGGCAAGCTACGGCGGCGCATGGAGCGGTACGCAATGGTCGTGCATCTACGATCTCGATTTATTCACGCTGGATATCTGCCTCGACAGAAACTATAAACATGTATACCGCTTTGTGGACGGAAAGCCTGTCAGCGAAGCGGAATAATCCGGAGAAAAAACCGCTGTCTGCAAAAAACAGACAGCGGTTTTTCCGGTTTCATTGCAGCGGAAGGGCGCCTGCCTGCAAAGCCGGCGCCCTTCCGGAAACATCAGTGGATTGCAGCGCGGATGACATCATTCCGCTTGATCATGAAATCGACAATGGAGACTTTTTCGCCGCCGTAGGAAAACAGACCGCCGCCGGGTCCCCACATGCCCCACATACCGATCATGCCGCCGGGGTTCTGATTGGAAACCTGCAAGCCGTTCGGGCTTTTGGCAATGTTTGATTCAAACTGATCTGCCGTAAAGAGGAAGCGCGGATCCGCCTTGACATGACTGCGGATCAGCGATGCAAAGCCGTTGACCGTTTTCTCCGGATCGCTGTAGTAATTCACGATCTGCATGACGTAGCCGTCATAGAGCTTCTTGTATTCCGGAACCGCAAGCAGCTTTGTCAGCATCGGACGCCGCTTTTCATCCGCCTGATACATGCCGGTATTGATATCGGAATTGACGGATGCACCGTTGTCCATAAAGTTGCCGAGCGAGAGATTGTAATCCCAGCCGATATAATACATTTTGCCTTCGTTATATTCGACATAGAAATTATGCGGCATCATGCCGTTATAGCTGTCGTAATTGCAGAGCACCGCATTGACGGCAAAGCCCTTGAGCCAGCTCGGTACATCGAGGATCTCCTCAATGAATTTGTAATCCTGCGGCGTGACACGGTTGATCGCATTGACGATCTCCGTGATATGCGTCAGGTTTTCATCCTCGCCGAATTTCACTTCAAAATTCCGCAGGTCCATATCCTTTGCAAAGGTGCAGTCATAGCTGCTGCCGAAATCCGCCGCCTTATACAAAACGGAATCATCCCTTGTTGCATACCGTTCGCCCAGCGTGGTGCCCGGCTGCTCGCAGAGGAAATAGAAGCTGAACAGACTTCCGTTGAGATACATGTCGGTATAGGCGCAGACCGGTGCACAGGCATCCAGCTCATACATCACATTATAGCAGAGAATATCACGCATGCAGGACGGATCGGAATACATATTGTTCATACAGAATTCTGTCAGACCGTGATAATTCTGATACTTGTTGTACTTATCCATTTTGATGCGGAAGCTGTATTTGTCGCGCTTTGCCTGATAGATAAACTGATTGGAGCTGTGCCCCTTGGTGCGGATGCCGACATTCGGGAAGGTTTCGCCGTCAATCACGACATCGCAGGGGTAATATTCCTCATCCTGCGAATGTTCCAGAAATGTCTTCCATTTTGCGGAATCCATTGTGACCTCGATTTTGTGTACCTTCGACTGATCGAACAGACCGCTGTACAGAAGATCGGCACGATCGGTGTTGTTGACGTTTTCATAGCTTGCAGGCGTACCGGCTGAAAATGCTTTTTTGCCGCTGTGTTCGACCTGAATGCCGCCCGCCCAGAGCTGATAATCCGTGCCGGATGTCAGATCGGGGGAGGAGATCAGCGCATAGCGGTATTTTTTCAGCGTATTCTGCTCGAAGACCGCCTGCTTTCCGGATGCAGTCAGTGTAACCGGATTATTCTTTGCCCACTGCTTGACGAAGCTCACCTGCATTGCAGGCTGCGCAGCGGTGCCGAGTTTTTCGCAGGGAGAATCCGTTGCGGTTGCGAGCAGTGTGCATCCGTCCGGCGTGATGCCTTCACCGGCTGTCAGACCGCGGTCGCCGCAGGCACAGAGTATACCGCCGGTCAGCTCCATGGTCGTTTCCGCCTGCATCGCATCCTTGCCGGATTTGATCTGCACCGTTCCGCCGGTCATCGCAAGACTGCCCTTTGTCGCCTTGATGCCGTCGCCTTCACTGTCGATGAAGACCGTACCGACCTTGACCGTGACAGAGGTCCTGCCGCGGACGGCATCGGCATTGCCGGTTGTGACATGCAGTGAGCCGCCGTTGATTTTCAGATCATTGTTGCAGTGAATGCCGTACCGGATACCGGCAGTGATTTGCAGCTCGCCTTCGCCCTTGATTGTCATATCGTCCTTTGCATGCAGCACCGCGAAGGCAGGCTCCTGCTCCGATTCCGGTGCCTCTTTGCCGTCCGAGAGCCTGTTTTCCTTTCCGGCAACCAGATTCACGGATGTATTCTCGGCGTTTTCGACCATGATGCAGGGCGCATCGCCGTTGACCATATCGACGCCGTTCAGGAACAGCTTGACCGTTCCGGTGTCCGTTGTTTCATCCGGCACCTGCACGAGAATCTGACCGTCCTTCAGGCTGCCGTCGATATAATAGGTTCCAGATGCATTGATCAACGCAGTTTTGCCGCTGACCTGAATATGATCGCCTTCATAACTGATGCTGCTGCCTTTGAGATGGATATACTGCGGTTCCTCTTCCTCCTCGGGAATCTGGCGCTTCAGCAACGTCAGATCTCTTGCATCGAGCCGGTTGTCCTGATTCATATCTCCGGCACGCCAGTCTGCAAGCGTGTATGAGGATGTCAGCAGCCAGTTCCGGAGCTGAACGGCATCCGCTTTTGTGAGCTTGCCGTCACCGTTTACGTCGCCGGATGCCGCAGCCGCGGCAGGTACTGTCATGCAGCAGACGGTGACCGCGGCAGCAGTCAGAATACCGGCCGGCAGTCTGAAATGCCGTAACATGTTTTTCATATCCGCACCTCCGTTAATACAGCCAGTTTTTGGTGAAGGTATCGGCAAACGAATCCTTGTTCTGCGACAGCTCAAACGGCGAGTGCGTCAGATTGCTGAGATCCTTTTTCGGTTCGATGCCGTATACATGCCTGTCAAAATAGGCGATCATATATTCCATATCCTCCGCAATGACCGCGTGTCCGGAGAGATGCACATTGATCGCAAGATGATCGCCCAGTCCGACATAATCAAACACATGCTTTGCGCCGAGATAGGTCATCCACTGTGCCGGCGCATTCACCCAGTTTTCGTTCTGACAGGAGCAGATGATAAACAGATAGCGTTCCGGATCGACGCAGAGCGAAGCGAGCATATGCTGATCAACCGGGAACTGATCCTCCGATCTGAATTCCATGAATCTGCCGTTGAACCAGCCCTGTTCGCCTGTAGCCTGTAGGCTGCCGAGCGGTTCATTCTGATCGTAGGTATATTTTGCGGAGCCGCCTTTGCTTGAAAAGTCGTAGGTTTTGCCTTCGGATTTGTAACGGTAAAGTGCCAGACCGCCCGCACCCGAGCAGGACGGTGCACACATTTTGATGCGCCGCTCAAATGCGCCGCAGACTGCTGCCGCCTTGCCGTAACGCGAAACGCCGGTTACAATAGAGCTGTCCGGATTGATGTTCAGTTCCTTTGCCGCGCCTGCATAGAGTGCGTCCAGAATTCTGCTGATGCCCCATGACCATGCCATGAGCTCGCCGGTCTGCTCCTCCCAGCTTCTGCCGTAGGGATAGAGGTCATAGAATGCACCGGTATGCTTGTTGTTGTCGGCGGCTGTGCCCGGTGCGGAGAACATGCCGTCGCTGTCGTAGGTGATGACTGCATAGCCGTTTGCCGTCGCGGTGCTCTCCGAGATGCCCTTATGCATCCCCAGAACGACCGGTGCGCCGCCCTCATGCCGCACATTCTTCGGCAGGCTGATCAGCGCCTTGAAGGAAGCCGTTTTGCCGGTGCTCTTTCGCTTGACATTGACCGTCATGCTGCTGCCGCTGATGCTGTAGCTGACTTCGTCGTCGGAGCCGTCGATCCATTTGCCGTACATATAATACTCATACATGCAGCTGATCTCCGCCTGACGCCGCCACCAGTCATCCTTGCACTCCACTTTGGAGCCGTCGCAAAAGATGAACGGGTCCGGCACCTCCTTATTGGCTTTCAGCGAAGAAACCGGCTTGAAATCATAGGATTTCTCGAAGGTCTGCGGTCCGGAAACCGGATCGCCGTCCGGTTCTCCTTTTTCAAATTTTGTAATCCTGCCGAGCAGATAGTCGCGCAGCATGCTGACATCCAGCGCATTGACTTTTCCGCTTTGATTGACGTCTCCGTATTTCGTAACCGCCGGATCGCGGCTTTCGGTCAGCAGCGCCTGCTTCATCAGCGAAAGGTCCGCTGCCGAAATACAGCCGTCCTGATTGATGTCACCGGTTATCGGCGCATCGGCTGCATTGGCTGTGATCTGACTGCCGCCTGCTGCACTGCCGGAGGCGAAACCGGAACGCTCCTCCGCAAATGCCGGAAATACGGAACATACTGCTGTGCATAATAATCCTGCTGTTGAAATGATCGCTGCCGATTTGACAGCTTTTTTTGCAAACATTGTGTTCACTCCCCATTTTTATCTTTCTCCCCCAAGCGGCGCGAACGGTGAACGGTAAACAGAAGCCTCCTTTCCATCAGTCTGATTCGCATTTTCACGGAACAAAACGCCGGTTCGTTTCGTTCCGGATATAAAAACAGCTGCACGATTCCCACGTCGCGCAGCTGTTTCCATTGAACATATGACACGGGATTCTTCCTGACAATATGGCATAGAAACGCTGCGTTTTATCAGATAAAACGCGAGTTTCCCCTAAAATCAGAAGCGATTTTCCCAATGTTTTTTTATATTTTTTACGCTGCCCGTTCCATCAGGCAACATATTGCACAAAATTATTATAGCATAGTGCAGACGGATTGTCAAGTGCAAAAGCGATTTTTTCCGGGGCAAAGTGCGGTTTCCCGTTTTGCAGTCTCATAACGGACTTGAAAACAAACGGCGATTGTGATATAATAAAAGCTGACGCATACGCATTCCGATTGATTCAGACCGGCAGAAAGGAGCGGTTACGGTGCATCATTTGTATTATCTCATGGGCAAGAGTGCATCCGGCAAGGATACGATTTATAAGCGGCTGCTGGAACGGTTTCCGGCAATCCGGTCAATGGTGCTGCATACGACCAGACCGAAGCGGGCAGGCGAGCAGGAAGGCAGAGAATACTATTTTATCACGCCGGAGCAGCTGATGCAGATGCGCGGCGGGGATCGCTTCATCGAGGAGCGCACCTATCATACGAAAAAAGGCGACTGGACCTACTGCACCGCAAAGGACAGCATCGACCTGCAAAGTGCCAGCTATCTTGGCATCGGAACGCCCGAATCCTACGGCAGAATCCGTGCATATTACGGTGCGGATGCCGTGATTCCCGTGTATATTTCGGTCGAGGACGGCGTCCGCTTACAGCGCGCGCTGGACCGTGAACGCGCGCAGGCAGTTCCGAATTATGCGGAGATGTGCCGCCGGTTTCTCGCGGATGCACAGGATTTTTCCGAGGAGAAGCTGAAAGCGGCAGGCATTGCAAAGCGCTTTCCCAATGATGAACTGGAACAGTGCATCGCAGAAATCACAGATTATTTTACGTCGTTCGGCGAATGACACAAAACCGCGAAACCATGCATCTGCATGATCTCGCGGTTCTTTTTTATATGTGTATATACGATCTGTGAATCGCTCGGGATTCCGATGCTTCGTGCGGCTTTCGCTTAGTGAAATTCCTCGTTCGGATTGAGGACGATCGGGGACTTCCAGCGGATGCCGTATTCGCTGCGCAGGATCATGCGCTTTGCCATCCAGTATTCCCGGCAGTAGTCATAGTAGCCGCGCTCATGCTCCAGTGCTTCGTCGATCTTCTCCTCCAGCTCAAAGCGGATCGCAAGATATTCCGGCGTCAGCTCGACCGGATCGGTCTCCGGCTCGGAATCGGCAGCATCTTTTGCCTCCTCATAAACCGCAGCATAGCCCTCGTTCCCAAGGTCTGCCTGCAACATTGCTTCCGTTTTCAGCGTAATGCCTTCCTTGGTGTGCAATGCACAGGTGATCACCGAGAATGCACTGTCGGAGAGATCAAGCAGCTCGCCGTTTTCGAGAACCTTGATATTCTGCCCGAGCAGCTCGCGCATGCTGGTATAAGCACGCTGCGCATAGGCAAGCGCCTCGGGCCAGAAATGGATTTCTGCATAGGTGTTGGCAGTATCCTGACAGTAGCGCAGGCAGTCCGACCAGCGCCCCTCCGCCTCGAGCATCGTCAGTGCGTTCTGGCACCGCTCGATGGACGGATGTGCGCGCCATGAATCAAACTGCATGGAATGGAACTGCTGCAAAAGCAGACAGGTATAGAGCTGATCGACCGCGAGATCTGCCGTCGGATGCGCTTCAAATGCAGCAATGATGCGCTCGAGCATCCGCTCCGTGAAGGAGATGCCGAGGTCTGCCGCACGCTCGAAATTCAGCAGATTCAGATATTCCATGAGCGCCGTCTGCTTTTCCTGCTCGGAATGATCGGTGCTCTGGAGCAGCTGTTCAAGCTGTTCGCCCTTCTGTACCAGTTCTTCATGTCTCGAATCGTCCTTGGAATACATGGTAATGCCTCCTTGCTGACTGTGTTCTTTTTGTGTATGATGAAGCCTTTGCTCTTATCATTGGTATTTAGTATATCATACCATAATTTCCGCCGGTTGTCAAGCGAATTGCAGAGAAAATGCCAAATTTGTACAAGCTGATGCAGGAATGCGGAATTATGAGGAAATACGGGCGGAATTGCCGCCTGAAATCAGATATTTGCCTGTGCGGATTTTGTGCAAAAAAGAGAAAAATCCCGATATCCGCTGCAAACGCCTTGCATAGTATTTTGAAATGTGCTATACTGATTTCATCATGTCCCATGGCGGATTTTGTGAAATCAAGAAAACGGAGGCTTATCAATGTCTGAGCAGAATGTAAACCTGATCCTCAAACAGAATGAGAAAACCGAGGAACAAGTTGTCGTATCCATTTCAGCCATTATCCGGAAGCTGAAAAAGTATTTTGCTGTCTGGCTGCTTGTTGCAATTATTATCGGCGGTCTGATTGCGGGTGTCAGCGTGTTCTTCCGTACCACATCCATGACGCCTGTGCATGCAATCGTCAGCTTTACGCATAAGGGCATTGAAAAGGGCAAGAATCCGGACGGCACGGATTTTGACTACAATACACTGAAATCGCCGGAAATCATCGAGGCGGCTCTGAAGGAATGCAATCTGGACAAGAGCCTGCTCGAGCCGGTTCGCCGCGGCATGCGGATTGAGGGCATCATCCCGGAGGATGCCTACCAGCGCATGAGCACATACAAGCATGTTTACGAGGCTGCCTCCTCGGGTCAGCTTGCTGCCGCAACGGCTATGCTCGATGTATCGTGGGTTTCCACGCAGTACAATCTGACCTTCAACTACAAGGAATCCGGTCTGACCCGTTCCGATGCGGTGCAGGTGCTCAACGCCATGCTTGCAGCCTACCGTGATTATTTCTTCCGTGAATTCGGCTATAACGAGGCATTCGGCAACAGCCTGACCGCAATGGACTATACGGAATATGACTATGCACAGGCAGTCGATATGTTCCGCACGGAGCTCAAGAGACTGAACCGCTATGTCAACGGCATTGCAGCAGACGATACCGCACGCTTCCGTTCCTCCGAAACCGGCTATACCTTCGCCGATCTCAAGGATGCGATCAGCTCCATTCAGACGCTTGATCTCGACCTGATCTCCTCCTATCTGAATGTCAACAATGTTTCCAAGGATAAGGACCGCCTGCAAACCTATTACGAATGGCGCATCGAGAACCTTGAACTCGAACAGAAGGCGAATAAGGAAGCACTTTCCGCCGTCGAGCACGCATTCTCCTCCTATGAGAAGGATCAGGTGATCATTTTCAGCGACAGCGTTGCAAATACCGAGACGACCCTTTCCTCTGAGGAATACGACAAGCTGATCAACCGCAGAATTGATGCGCAGGAGAAGCTGACCGAGACAAATCAGAATATCGAATACTACAAGCAGCGCCTTGCTACGCTGAAAAAGACCAGCGCTTCCGGTACGGCAAAGGCGGAGCGCATCGAGAAGGACCTTGCAAAGCTGAAAACCAAGATCGACAATCTGATTGATCTGGTCAACCGGACTGCCGATGACTACTACCGCAATGTTGCTCTCTCCGATTCCTACAACATCCTCGTTCCGGCAACCTCTGCTGTCGCAACGACGGTGCAGAGCGGTATCAAGAAGGCAGTTGTTCCGATCTTCGGCATCGAGGCGGTTCTGCTCATGGTTTATCTTGCAGTTTCGTTCGGTCAGGCACTGGTCGAGGAGACCCGCAAGCGCAACAATAAGCTGGCTGCCGAGCGGGCGGCTGCATCCGGTGCAGAAACTGACGAGAAGCCGGAAAAGTCCGATAAGAAAAAATCTTAACTGAAAACGGCAGTGTCCGCACGGGGATTTTTCCCTGTGCGGATGTTTTTTTGTATCAACCGTTGAAAAGCATTCCGATGCTTGCATTTTTTCTTTAAAAATGGTATACTAATAAAATAGGGTTATTATAGGCTGACGAAAAATCGGAGGTGAAGGAGCTTGCTGAAACGCTGGAAGATCGGCGAGCCGGATGTCAAAAAGGCGGAGCAGCTCCGCAGACAGGGCAGTATCTCACAGCTCTGCGCGGAGGTTCTGGTCTCACGCGGCATTGAAAGTGTGGAACGTGCAGCCGAGCTGCTGAATGTTTCGGAGATTACCGATCCGTTTCTGCTGAAGGATATGGATATTGCCGCGGAGCGGATTCTTGCGGCGGTGGACAGCGGCGAGCGCATCTGTGTCTACGGTGATTATGACTGTGACGGCGTGACCGCGACGGTCATGCTGACGGACTGGCTGCTCTGCGCCGGTGCCGATGTGACATGGTATATCCCGACGCGCAAGGAGGGGTACGGCATGCGCAGCGATCAGATCCGCCGTCTGCATGAGGAGGGCGTTTCGCTGATCGTGACCGTGGATAACGGCATCTCCGCGATAGAAGAAGCAAAGGTCATCAAAGAGCTCGGCATGGAGCTTGTCATTACCGATCATCACCGCGCCGGTGATGAACTGCCGGAGGCGGTTGCCGTGGTCGATCCGTTCCGTCCGGACTGCACTTCCCCCTATAAGACGATCTGCGGCGCCGTTGTCGTGCTCAAGCTGATCGCGGCAATGGACGGCGGCGAATGGGAGCCTGCGCTTGAGCAGTTCGGCGATCTGGCGGCGCTGGCGACGATTGCGGATGTTATGCCGCTGGACGGCGAGAACCGGTTTATTGTGCAGCGTGGCCTGCATCTTCTTGCCAATACGGAGCGCATGGGCCTGATTTCGCTCATGGCAGTCTGCGGCATGGAGGAGGGCGAGGCAATTTCCGCGCAGGCGGCAGCCTTCCAGCTGATCCCGCGCATCAATGCGGCAGGCAGATTTGCTTCTGCATCGCTGGCGGCAAAGCTGCTGCTGACCGACGATCCCGACGAGGCACAGCTCCTTGCCGGTGAGATACATTCGCTCAATCAGGACCGCCGCGTCACGGAGCAGGAGATTACCGACGAGATTCTCGATGAGATTCGCCGGAATCCGCATCTGCTCAGTGCGCGTGTATTGGTATTTGCCGGTGAAAACTGGCATCACGGCGTGATCGGCATTGTTGCGGCGCGGCTTATGGAGCGCTTCGGCAAGCCCTGCTTCCTCATGGCGAGGGAGGCGGACGGCTTCCGCGGTTCGGCGCGCAGCTTCGGCGATTTCTCCGTATTTGAATGCCTGAAGGCATGTGAACCGCATCTGCTGCGCTACGGCGGACATACCGGCGCGGGCGGATTTACCGTCGCGGAATCGGAAAAGGATGCATTCTGCGCAGCGATTCAGGCATATGCGGCAAAGCAGAATCCTGTGATGCCGGTGATGACGGCGGAGGCGGTGCGTGCACTGGAGCCGCAGATGCTTACACCGGAGAATGTGCAGGGGCTTTCGGTGCTGGAGCCGTTCGGTACGGGCAATCCGAAGCCGATGTTCGTCTTAAAGGAAATGACCGTGACCGAGGTGCTGCCGCTCTCGAACGGGACACATACCAAGCTGCGGCTCCGCGGCGGAAATGTACAGCATGAGGTGTTGATCTTCCGCCTCAGACCGGAGGAAACCGGCATCTCCGCGGGAATGCAGATTGATGTACTGATCTCCGCGGATGTCAAGGAATACATGGGGCGGCAGTCTCTGACGCTGCGTGCCGAGGACTGGCGCACCTCACAGGCTGCGCAGGAGCAGGCGATTGCGGCGCAGGCTGCATATGATGCCTACTGCCGCGGCGAGCAGCTTCCGGCGCCTGCCTATTATCAGCGCATGTGTCCGCACCGGAACGATCTGGTTGCGGTGTATCAGCTGGTGCAGCGGATGCCGATGACGATTTCGCAGATCTGTACGGCGCTGCAAAGCAAGGGCATGAACCGCTGCCGCGCGCGCATGATCGCGGATATTTTCGCAGAGCTGAATCTGCTCGGTTATGATGCCGTGACGGAAACGCTCTCGAAGCTGCCCGTGACGCAGAAGCGTGAGCTGGACGAGTCGGAAAGCTACCGCCGTATCTATGAATTTGCAAAAGCGGCGGGCAGTGCCCGCAGCCGATTCTGCACCGAAGATTGAACCGTGAATACATGAGAGAATACTCGTCTTTTGTATGCAGTCAAGTGCATGATTATGATTCAGGAGAGGGCTGCGCCCCTTCGGGTGGATGCGGAAAGCATCCCCGATTGAACTGAACAACGAACTGTCAAGCAAACAACGCCAAAGAAAGGCGAAGCGAAATGCCAGCGGGGGCTCCCCGCTGACGATTCTGCACCGAAGGCGGGCAGTGCCCGCAGCCGATTCTGCACCGAAGATTGAACCGTGAATACATGA